>JAPLWC010000083.1 GCA_026396845.1 Candidatus Gottesmanbacteria bacterium | reverse complement strand
TATCCCACGACAAGATGGAGATCTGATGCAGTCACCCGTAGCGCTTCTGAAAATAAAAGTTTAATATCCATACGCTTCGCTAATCCTCCGCAACACGAAGAACTTCTTCGATCGTTGTTATACCTTCAATCACTTTCATATAGCCATCCTGTTTTATCGTCATCATGCCTTCATTTACCGCCACATCCTGGATGGTATCCATTGATGTTCTTTCGGCGATTAATTTAGCAATTTCCGTAGACACCGGTAAAACTTCAAATATACCGAGCCGGCCTAAATATCCTGTACCTACACACGCCGAACACGGTGCCCCGTTGACTGTGCCTTTACCCCGGTACAATTTCAACGGGCTACCTTTTGATAATAGCACACCCAAAACATCAATGATATCCTTTTTCACCGCTTCTTCCGGATCATATTCTTCTTTACATGTCGGGCAAATTTTACGCGCAATGCGCTGCCCGACAACGCAGTTGAGGCTGGAGACGATAAGGAATGGTTCGGCGCCCAGATCCAAAAGACGCGGAATAGCACCAGCCGCGTTATTCGTATGGAGCGTCGAAAATACGGTGTGTCCGGTTAATGCTGCCTGAATAGCAAGCTCTGTAGTTTCCCGATCACGGACTTCTCCGACAAGAATGATATTGGGATCCTGCCGTAAAAACGCCCTCAGGCCTGTGGCGAATGTGAGTCCCGCCACAGGATTAATCTGCACCTGGTTGACGCCCGGTATTTCATACTCAACCGGATCCTCAAGCGTCATAATGTTCACCCGGGTGTTATTTAACTTCGATAATACCGCATAGAGTGTCGTTGTTTTCCCGCTCCCGGTCAGGCCTGTGACAAGGATTATGCCGTGCGGGCGTACTACTTGCGATTCCAAATTTTTGAGCGCCAAACCCCGGAGCCCTAACTCGGGGAGTGTCGGAATCCCGCCGGATTTTTTTAAAAGCCGCATGACGATTTTTTCTCCGTGCACCGTCGGCAGGGTGGACACACGAAGATCCACTTCTTCCTCACCCATTTTAAAGTTAAAACGGCCGTCCTGGGGAATCCGTTTTTCATCAATTTTCATGTCGGCAAGAATTTTTATACGGGATATAACGGCATCCTGTAAACGCTTGGGCAAAACGAGCCGCTCCTGCAATATTCCGTCAACCCGGTACCGCACGCGGGTGTCACCGACCTGCGGCTCAATATGAACATCGGACGCCCGAAGGTGTATAGCCTGCTCAAGGGTCGCCGAAACGATTTGGGCAATGGGCGCTTCACGGATAACTTCACCGAGGCGCCCTGCCTCGTACGTTTTGACTTCGGGTTCTATGCTTTCCTTCAGGGCCGCCGTGACATCCTCACCGAGATTCTGCGAATACGTTTCGTCTATAGCACCCAAAATATCGTCTTTGAGCGCCATAAAGGGATGAATCCGTTTCCCAGATTTCTTTTCGATAAATTCGATAACCTGAAAATCCAACGGATCTACCATGGCAACGGACAATTCATTTGCCGTAGCGTCAAACTCAAACGGAATCAGTGTGTATCTTCGTGCCACCGGTTCGGAAATGAAATTGACAATGGCCGGGGCGATTGCGCGGCCGGCAAGCGTCACAAACGGAACATTGAGTGCTTTCGCCTTTGCTTTTGCAAGGTCTGGGGCGGTTACCAACCGTTTTTTGACAAGGATATCTTCAGCGGGAGCACCGGTCGAAAGCGATTCCGTCATCACCGCATCTGCCTGCGCCTGAGCTATGCGGCCGTCGGCGACGAGAGAGGTGAGAATTGATTGGGCAGTTGCGGGCATAGATTTATTATTGATGCTTTTATACTATAATGCAAGGGATTATGCATGCGTTTCTTATTATCGGCAGTGATACTGAGTCAATTCGGAAAGAATGCGCGGCCCGAATCAATGCGTGGAAGATCTCCGCATGGGATATCATCCGGATTCCGGAAGTTGGGACGGTCGGCATCGAGATGATCCGGGATTTTGAACGCGAACTCGCCCTTACTCCAAGAAATTCTCCTGCCAAAGTCGGCGTACTTGCCGATATCGACCGCCTGACACCCGAAGCACAAAATGCCCTCCTGAAAACACTCGAGGAGCCGCCGCCGCATACATATATTATAGGGACAACAAGTATTCCCGAAGCACTTCTGCCGACTATCCGCTCACGGATGAGCGTCGTTAAACTTCCGAATGTTGCCCGAAAATCCGACACATCAATCTTGGTGAAATTATTACGTGAGTCTCCGGGGCAACGTATTACCTCACTTGAACCGTTTATTGCCACACGCGATGATGCCAAAAAATTTGTTACATCGCTTTTGGGGGCGGCACATGAAGAATTTCTTAAACATCCGACGCCGCGCCTTACCGCACTCATCCGGAATTTACTCGCAGCCCAGTCCCAACTTTCCGTCAACGTCAACCCGCGCTTGGTCCTGGATAACGCGGTTCTTCATCTCACCTAATTACCTTTCCCACTCGGAATAAAAAATTGTCCACAATTTACCCCTTCTGGTATACTTGCTGTTGTAATGGGAAAAACAGCAGTTCGAGCAATCATCATCAAAAGAGGGAAGGTTCTTCTCGCAAAGAGGGCACGAAACGATAGTGTTGGGAAATGGGCCTTAGTTGGCGGTAAACCAGAAGCAAATGAGTCTTCTGTGGATGCAGTCGTAAGGGAAGTTCAAGAGGAGTTGGGATTGCTATTCCACCCAACTTACTGGATAGAACGTAAAGATAATAAATCTGTTCCAGAAGAGACTTGGACAGTTCATTATTTCTATGGAAAAGCCGATGGTGAGTTAAAACCAAAAGAAAATGAAATATCAGATGTTATATACGTAGGAGAAGCAGATTTAACAAGTCTTAATATCGCATTTGACCACCGAGAGGTTTTAACCATTTTCTTTCAGAAAATATTGAAGATATAAACCAAACTTTCTCTAGCGTTCGGAGCAAGTGAATTTAGTTCGTTTGTCTAGACAAGCCTCGTGAAGTGGTGTACAATTAATTTGAGGCTAGTTCAGCTTCATTTTTTTCTTCAATAACAATGGCAAAAAAATCGGATTATACAGGTAAACAGATTGTCGTTTTGGAAGGGCTTGAGCCCGTCCGGAAGCGCCCGGCCATGTATATCGGAACGACCGGAGCCCCCGGACTGCAGCACTGTTTGAATGAAATCGTCGATAACTCCATTGACGAAGCGCTCGCCGGATACGCAAAAAACGTCTGGGTAACTATACACCGCGACAACAGTGTGACGGTCATTGACGACGGCCGCGGCATCCCCGTTGACAAAAACCAGAAATATAAAGTGTCGGCTCTCGAGCTGGTCATGACCAAACTCCATGCCGGCGGCAAGTTTGAAGGCAAAGCATATAAAGTCTCCGGCGGACTGCATGGGGTCGGCGCGTCGGTCGTCAATGCCCTGTCCATCTCTATGAGAGTCGAAGTCCACCGAGACGGAAGCGCATTTGTGCAGGAATACAAACGCGGTATTGCCGTCAAGCCGGTGGGTAGAATCGGACCGGCCCGCGGCACAGGAACTACGACGACATTTTTGCCGGATACCGACATCTTCAAAGAGGGGATAGCACTTAATTTTGAAACCGTCAAAAAGCAAATCCGCGACCGCGCATATCTCATTGCCCGGTTAGCATTTCATTTAACGGATGAACGGACAGCCGAAGAGGCGCATTATTATTTTGAAGGCGGC
>JAPLWC010000086.1 GCA_026396845.1 Candidatus Gottesmanbacteria bacterium | reverse complement strand
GGGCGCTGGAAGTATTTATACATGGGGAAAACAGTTTGTAGAACTATGAATATATTTGAAGAACTGCAAAAAAAATTAGGTAATCGGGTTAAAGAGCATGAGCCGCTTAGCAGGTATGCCACGTTTAAAATCGGAGGGCCGGCGGACTATTTTTTTGATGCGAAAACGACGGACGAATTTGTTGGGGCAATTCTACTCGGGCGGAAGCTTTCAATTCCCCTGTTTATTCTCGGCGGCGGCACGAATATACTCATCGGGGACCGCGGGATCCGAGGGTTTGTCATAAAAAACAGCACGGGCGCCATACGGATGAAAGGTATCAAGGGT
This sequence comes from Candidatus Gottesmanbacteria bacterium, assembly GCA_026396845.1. Lineage (GTDB taxonomy): Bacteria > Patescibacteriota > Microgenomatia > UBA10105 > UBA927 > XYB1-FULL-47-11. The sequence continues at coordinate 16,125 of JAPLWC010000086.1, read as the reverse complement.
ACGGTAACCGGCGGCAAAGCCAAAAGAGGGCTGGTGTTTGTGGAGGCAGATTCCGGTGTTATTTTTAACTCGTTCGTCCGCTTTACCGTCGAGGAAGGGCTTGCGGGATTGGAAATACATTTGGGGTTGCCCGGTACGGTGGGGGGCGCCATATTTATGAATTCCAAATGGACGCACCCGGCGGGATACGTTGGAGACGCCGTGTACCAGGCGGAAATTCTCACGGTTGAAGACAAACGGATAACCGTTCCTCAATCCTATTTCCAGTTCGGCTACGATACGAGTAGTATTCAGAAAACAAAAGATATTCTTCTTAACGTGGTTTTTGCACTCCATTCCGATACAAAAGAGCGGTTGTGGCGAATTGCAAATGAAAGTATTGTATACCTCAGGCACACACAACCGCAGTGAGTCCCGTCTGCGGGGTGTGCATTTATAAATATTTCCAGGGCAGAAGCGTTTTCAGTCCCGACTCCCAATCATACGACGTCCGCAGGGTTTCTTATTGATCACGCCGGACTCAAAAGTACGCGGGCGGGCGATGCTGAAATTTCTGACGTGCACGCCAACTTCATCATAAACCGCGGAAAGGCAACAGCCGCGGACGTGGTACAATTAATAGAACTGGTTAGGATGAAAGTGAAAGAAAAGTGGGGGAATTTTAACTATGGATAAGTTTATTATTACCGGCGGAGTGCCGCTCAAAGGAGAAATTGCCGTTGAAGGGGCAAAAAATGTTGCGCTCAAAATTCTCGTAGCTTCCCTTCTGACGGACGAGGAAATAGTGATTCGAAACGTACCGCTTATTCGCGATGTGACCCTTATGCTGGAAGTTTTGGGGGCACTCGGCGTGAACTATAGACGCGACGGGCATACAATCCACGTTACTCACAATTACATCCATAATGCGAAGGTTCCTTTGGATGTAGCAGCCAGACTAAGGACTTCATCTTTGGTTTTGGGGCCGCTTCTTTCGCGCTACGGGGTAGCAACAACGCCGAATCCTGGCGGATGCAGGTTAGGCGCAAGGCCAATAGACCGGCACATCAGCGCCCTGAAAGATATGGGTGCGGATATCCAATACCATTCGGACGACGGATATTTTTATGCAAAAACAAAAGAACTTCACGGAGCTACCATACGGTTTCCCAAAAATACCCACACAGGTACGGAAACGCTTCTTTTGGCGGCTGTACTTGCCCGCGGTCAGACGGTTCTTGAAAATGCTGCAGAGGAAGTGGAAATAGACGATTTGATTGCATGTTTAAATCAAATGGGCGCAAAAATCCGGCGGTCCGCGCCCCGAACGATTGTTATAGAAGGGGTGACTAAACTTCACGGAACCGAATATTCAATAATGCCGGACCGCAATGAAGAAGTGACATTTGCTATTGCGGGGGTCATAACGCACGGGGACGTCATTGTTAAAAATTCTTCGCGGCGTAATCTGGGAGCATTTCTTGATGCATACCGGAAAGCAGGCGGGAAGGTAGAAGAAATGGATACAACCACAACCCGGTATTATGCAGACGGGCCACTGACATCCACGGATATCGCGACTTCGCCTCACCCGGGATTTATGACCGACTGGCAGGCTCCATGGGCGGTGCTCATGACGCAAGCCCACGGTCTTTCGACCATTCACGAAACTGTATTTGAAAGCAGGTTTTCCTATGTGTCGCAGTTATTGAAGATGGGCGCCCATATTGAATTTTTTGACCCGAAGGTTGCCAGTCCGGAAGCATTTTATAATTTTAATTGGGCTGATCGCGTTGACGGGGACCATCAAGGGGTAAAAATTAAAGGCCCCACCCCATTGCATAATGCAGTTTTGGAAATTAATGACCTTCGGGCCGGTGCCACACTTGTTCTGGCAGCGCTCTCTGCCCCCGGTGAAAGCGTTGTTCACGGTGTCGAGCAGGTTGACCGCGGATATGAGAAAATAGAAGAGCGGCTTGCTGCATTGGGAGCACACATTCAGCGGATAACGGAGGAATGATGAAACAAAAAAATCTTGTTGCTCTTCTTTTGGCGGGCGGGGAAGGAAAAAGGTTTTGGCCCATCACGACGGGAAAATCTGTTTTCCGTTTTTTTGGCAGGACGCTTCTTGAACATACACTTGAATCACTGCGGATCGCTGGAATCGCTCATGCAATTATCGTGACCAATCCCGGGGATGCGAACGTTGTGAGATCTCTTGAAATCCCCGGAATGGAATTGGAAATCGCTATTCAGGAGCATGCCAACGGTATGGCGGACGCAGTACTTTCGGCCAAGGACACCGTCGGGCACCGGCCCTGCCTTATCTTGAACGCCGGCGATGTAGTAGATGACGTGTTGTATGAAGGACTGTTAAAAGAAATGGATAACCGTGACGGACTTGTTGTCGGAAAGAGGGTTACGTCGCATTTTTCGGGCGGGTATTTGACGGTAAAGAACGACCGGTTAATTAATATTATTGAAAAACCGGAAGCCGGACGCGAACCTTCTGATCTCGTTAATGTAGTGTTCCATTATTTTCCTGACCCTGCGGATTTTTTCAAAACGCTTGCGTCAACGCAAAGTAAAAATGATGATGTATATGAAAAAGCATTAGCGTCACATGCCGCTACCCATACCGTCCGGGTGATTGCCTATACCGGTCCGTGGCAGCCGGTAAAATATCCGTGGCAAGTTCTTGGCGCAATGGATATGTTTTTGGACAAAATTGAGTCACATAAAGGGAGCAATGTGGTTATTAAGGAACATGTGGTTATCGAGGGGCCTGTATATATAGAAGACGGAGTCAAAATTTTTGAGAATTCAAAAATTTTGGGGCCGTGTTATATCGGTAAAAATACTATTATCGGGAACAACAATATCATCAGAGGGTCCCATATCGGCACTGCCTGCGTTACGGGTTTTAATACGGATATTACGCGAAGTTATATCGGCAACGATTGCTGGTTTCACAGCAATTACATCGGAGACAGCGTGCTGGAAGACAATATCAGTATGGGGTCGGGAGCGAGACTCGCCAATCTTCGGCTGGATGACGGCGAAATCTCATCCGCGATTGCTGGCGTAAAGGTTGCCACCGGTAAGAATAAACTCGGAGCCATGATCGGCAGGGGCGTACGGATCGGTGTGAATGCGTCAATCATGCCGGGCATAAAAATCGGGAAGGATTCCTTTATCGGGGCTGGAGTCGTCCTCACGCGGGATCTGCCGGAAGATTCGTTTTGTACGCTCAAACCTGGGCTTACGATTACAAAAAATATCAAAGCGGCACCTGCCTCGCCGAGTCAAGGCGGGCCTGCATCACGCGAAGCGTTTAAAAAGAAACTATAACCTCAATGAAGCATCCGATTGTTGTGTTACATGGATGGGGATTGTCTGCCGCTACATTTGAGCCGCTTATCACGGAGCTCCGAAGCCACGGGTTTCCGGTTTGGGCTCCCGACTTGCCGGGTTTCGGCAATACGAAGATTCCCCTAAAGCCGCTGAACCTCTCCGATTACGTCGAATTTCTTTCGGATTATATGCAGACAGAGCGGATAACCAATCCCATTATTATCGCCCAATCGTTCGGCGGCAGGGTAGCACTGAAATATCAGGCGGCATACCCCAGCAGTATTCACGCGCTCGTATTGACGGGGACTCCGGGGTTTACCCCTGTTCCGAAGAAAAAATTATTTCTATTTGTAACGATCGCGAAAATCGGCAAGCTGTTTTTTTTGATTCCATTCACCAGCTTGCTCAGGGACAGAGTACGCAGCTGGTATTACTACGCGGTGGGCGCCAGAGACTATTACCGGGCCGAAGGGGCCATGCGGGAGACGTTTAAGCGGATCGTCCGTGAAGAACTGGTTACGAGTATGAAAAAAGTCAATGTACCAACATTGCTTGTGTGGGGTGCGCAGGATATCATCGTGCCTGTGCCGATCGCCAAAAAAATGAAGGAAACCATTGCCAGCGCCGAGTTGATTATTTTACCTGACAACGGTCACGGAGTATCATATAAAAATCCGAAGCAATTTTACGGGGCCATTGCTTCATGGCTACGATCAGTATGATAAGAATTATTTCCGCTTCATTATCACCCAATACTGAGTTTGATGATGTCTGGCTCGCAGCCCGGTTGTTATGTGCGCCTTGGGTGTGGCAACGGGGCACCGCGCCGGGAAAAGTCGAATCGTGGTTTCGAAATTACCTGAAGACTGCCTGTGCCGTAACGTTTAACAGCGGAAGATCGGCGCTTCTTGCAATACTCAAGGCATTTGATGTCGGGAAGGGTGACGAAGTGATTATCCAGGCATTTACGTGCGTTGCCGTACCCAACAGCATCCGGTGGGCAGGGGCGATTCCCGTATACGCGGATATTGAGGGAACGTTCAATTTGGATCCGGCGGATGTAGAGAAAAAAATTACATCAAAAACAAAAGCGATTATCGTGCAGCATACGTTCGGGATACCCGCGAAATTGGATGAAATTATTTCAATCGCAAAAAAATATAATATTATTGTTATCGAAGACTGCGCGCATTCGCTGGGGGAGACAGGGAGACTCGGAGACGCTGCTTTTTTCAGTTTCGGCAGGGATAAGGTGGTTTCCAGTGTGTTCGGCGGGCTCGCAACGATCCGGGACGATCATCAAAAACAGATAGCAGCATTGAAAGCCTATCACAAAAAACTTGCAATTCCATTTGTCGGCTGGACTTTCCAGCAACTTTTTCACCCGGTTGCTTTTGCGATTATCCTGCCGCTTTATCGGTTAGAGATTGGAAAATTACTTCTTAGTTTTTTACAAAAAATAAAACTATTATCTTTTCCGGTATATCGTGAAGAAAAATACGGCCGCCAGCCGGATGACTTTCCGGCAAAATATCCGAACGCACTCGCGACACTGCTTCTTAAACAACTGAAAAAACTTGAGCGTTTTAGCAAACAGCGCAGGGAAATCTCCCGGATGTACGGATCCGACGGGGCCTTTTTACGTTTTCCCAGGTTGGTCGATAATCCCGAGCTGGTTATTGCAAACGCAAAAAAGCGGGGGATACTCCTGGGGAATTGGTATCATAATGTTATTGATCCTACAGGCGTCGAGTTAAAAAATATGGGATATAAAAAGGGGAGTTGCCCGCGCGCGGAAGAAGCGTCCGAACATATCATTAATCTGCCGACGCGTATTTCCCCGCGCCAGGCACGTCGCGTTCTTAACGCCCTATGATAGTAGAAACGCTCGTTGTCGGGCAGATGGCAGCCAATTGTTATCTGGTGGACGACAGTATTATTGATCCGGGTGATGATGCGGAATATATACTGTCCCATCTTAAAATTCCCCCTTCACGTATTATTGCCACACACGGACACTTTGATCATATTATGGCGGCATATGCACTCCAACTCTCGTTCAACATCCCGTTTCTGATGCATAAAGATGATGCGTTTTTAGTCGGAAAAATGCAGCAGAGTGCGAGGCATTTTTTAAATATTACTCCGGATCCGCCGCCGAACATTACTGCATATATCCATGACGGTGATAAAATTGCAGGTCTTACAGTTTTGCATACGCCAGGACATACACCAGGCAGCATTAGTCTATATTCTCAAAAAAATAGTGTTGTATTTAGCGGAGATACGATTTTTGCAGAAGGAGCTGTGGGGAGAACTGATCACGAATATTCCAATGCTGCCGCATTATCGCGATCAATAAAAAAGATTTTGACATATCCTTCAAAAACTAAATTATTGTCTGGACATGGCGCAGAAACAATAATACGACAAGAATTACGATTCCATCGATCTTATCCTATAGTTTGATTTTTCCAAGTAATTTTGGTATACTCTCGTTCTATGGTTGAACGAAAGTTAAAAGGACTTGAACATTTTAGGAATATCCATTTCCCGTTTCTCTATGTTATAGAGAATAAGGGAATGGCTACATCTGTGATTCAATCGTTTACTAAAAAACCGTATGGTTTGGAGGTCGGTTTTGGTGAGGAACCCACAAGAGTATTCAATATAGACGATGGCATACCGTGGCTTTTAACCGAACCAGACGAACGTTATTTTAGTTACTTTAAACGCAACATTAAATATTTTTGGGAAAATGTTGATAGTCAAACACTTAAGATGACTCATCCTATAATTGCGTTAAATACATATTCAACTACTACGATGGAACGCAATGCTGAAGTTATTGTACACCGAAATTTGGACTACAGAAATATGTTTATGGTTCCATTTGAAGATTTACGGGCAAAACAACGGGTGGTATTTATTGTTGACATGCTTCATATAGATGAAATGGATCGATATCATAGTTTCTTAAGAGAATATGGTTATGCCCCTCAACAACTACAGGTACGGTCAAAAGATTTGCCTTTATTAACAACCTCTGTTCCTTTTGCCCCTGATGATTATGTTCTTGATATAACAAAATAGCCATTTTCGCGCTACAATAGAATGCATGGCAATCATTAAAAAGGAAATTATATCCCAAACCATCTGGGATTCGTTTGTACTCGCGCATTCATTTTGAAGGCGATTTTGAAGGATCTTACCGCACTAGCTAAACGGGAACATGCATGGTTTATCCGCATGAGTCCGCTTCTTGAGATTACTCCGGAAAATACAAAGTTGTTTAAAGACATAGGTTTACAAAACGCCCCGATTCATGCGATGGATGCAGAACTCTGCTGGGTGCTGGATTTAGACAAAAGTGAAGAGGAACTATTAGTTGGGATGCGCAAAACCACACGATATGAGATCCGCAGGGCACAGAAATTGGGTGTTGCCATACATACGGGTGCCAAGGATTTTTTTGCTCTTTACACGCAAACGTCCCGGAGGCAGGGTTTTGTCCCGCACAGCGGGATACGGGAAGAACTGGACGTATTCGGTAGTGATGCGGTCGTCTATAACGCAGTCTATGAAGGGAAAACCATTGCATCCGCAATTATACTTTTTTGGGGAGATCAAGCGATTTATCACCACGGAGCGTCCATCCTGAGTAAGATTCCGGCATCCTACCTTATCCAATGGGAAGCAATACGCGAGGCAAAAAAGCGGGGTCAAAAGCTGTACAATTTTTGGGGTATAGCGCCGGAGGATAAGGCAAGTCACCCGTGGCGGGGCATCACATTGTTCAAAACAGGGTTCGGGGGGCGTACGATGGAGTTTATGCACGCACAGGATTACCCGGTCTCGCCTTTGTACGTGATACCAAAAACTATTGAACTCATTCGAAAACAGCTTAAAGGCTACTAATTTGTAATTTAGTGGTTGAGCCGTTATACTTTTATATAGTTATGAAGGAAATCCTCAGGAAACACACAATTTCGTTCAAAAACGCATTCGCGGGCCTTGCGTGGGCCATCCGCACACAGCCGAATTTCCGCATACATCTCGCATTATCAGCGATCGCACTTGGTTTGAGCGCTTATTTCCGGATAACGAGAACTGAATGGGCCATCATCATTTTTACGATAGTTCTGGGGCTCACGGCTGAATGTATGAATACTGCGATTGAATCCATGACGGATTTGATTACGACAGAATGGCGGGCAGAAGCCAAAATCGCCAAAGATGTTGCGGCAGGCATGATGTTGACCACCGCCGCCGGAGCTGTGATTGTAGCGATTTTCGTATTTGCACCGTATTTGGGAATCGGTACTCATTTTTAAATTACCTATGGTTTTTTTATTGGGTTTACTGTTATTTTCGTGGTTAGTCAGCAGTATCCTTTATATTCCTTTTATCCGGCTTTTGTACAAATGGCGCATGCAGCGGCTTCATCAAAAGACCTTGGATGCATTTGATAAGCATACGCCCATATTTGACCGTTTTCACGAGACGAAGGCAGGGACCCCGGTCGGCGGAGGGGTGCTTATTATCGCCGTCACGACCATTCTATTTCCGTTGGCTGTACTTCTCATGCACTATTTTTGGCTGCCGATAACTGCGGTATACCCGATAGCAAGTGAAATTAAAATTCTCCTGTTTACGTTTATTTCATTCGGCGCGCTCGGGTTATTGGACGATATAAAAAAAACATTCGGCGGGATTTCCCCGACATTTTTCGGGTTGCGGCTTCGGCACAAATTACTGCTGGAAATAGTCCTTGCCGGTATTATCAGTTTCCTGCTGATTTATAACCTTAAGATAGATATTTTCTATGTGCCGCTTTTTGGCGTCATGCGTTTAGGTTGGTGGTACATACCGTTTGCGACCCTTGTCATCATTTCATTTGCCAATGCCTTTAACATAACCGACGGTCTGGATGGACTTGCCCCGGGGTTACTCATGATCGCGCTTGCGGCGTTCTGGATCATATCTGCGTCGATTCTCGATACCCCGCTGTCCGTGTTTATCGCCATTTGGCTGGGAAGCCTGATAGCATTTTTATACTTCAATATTTATCCGGCGCGCATCTTTTTGGGTGATGTGGGGGCTCTCTCGTTCGGTGCGACGATGGCGGTCGTGGGGCTCATCTTAGGGAAAGCGCCGGCGCTCGTAGTTATAGGCGGCGTCTTTGTTATCGAGGTCACGTCATCTTTCGTACAGTTATTATCAAAGAGGTTTTTACATAAAAAAGCGTTTTCGGTAGCGCCGTTTCATTTGTGGCTTCAGTATAACGGCTGGCCGGAGCCGAAAATCGTCATGCGCATGTGGGTGGTATCCATTATTCTTGCCATTTTCGGTCTGTGGATTGCGATGCTCACGAAAGTGCCGGCTGTATAAAGGGTATTCTTCTATGGAAAAGCCATCGACTGCAATCGGCATATTGGATTCCGGTTTCGGAGGGCTATCGGTCTACCAGAGTATTAGCGCATTGCTCCCTCATGAATCAACCGTGTATATCGGTGATCATGCGTATCTGCCGTATGGCGAAAAATCCGTACATGTCATTCAGCAGCGTATGCTGGCACTTATCCGGTTTCTCATACATAAACATGCGAAGCTTATCGTTATTGCATGTAATACTGGAACTGTCGCCGGCATTGAACTCTATCGCACGACGTTTCCCGATGTTCCGATTGTCGGCGTTGTTCCTGTTATTAAAACTGCGGCTGCCCTTTCAAACCGGAAACGATTTGCCGTCCTCTCGACGAAGTTTACCGCAGGTAGCGCCTACCAAAAATACCTGATTGAGGAGTTTGCGAATGGATGTATTGTCCATAATCTTTGGTGTCCGAATTTAGTTCCGCTCGTAGAACAGGGGGTCGTAAGCGGACCTGCAGTAGAAAAAGAGCTTCGATGGATTCTTACCCCCAAAATACTCAGCGACATCGATGTGATTGCTTTAGGGTGTACCCATTATCCGTTTCTGACGGCTGCCATCCGTGCTATAGTAGGGAATGACATAACCGTGCTGGATTCAGGAGGAGCGGTTTCAAGGCAGGTGGCACGGATTCTTGAACATAACGGTATGAAAGCGCGAACTAAAAAACCGACGTATACGTTCTTTTCAACCGGTACGGGTCATGACTATTCGCCAATTGCGTCTTTGTTACTCCGTCAAAACGTTCATGTTGCCTATGCAGACATATAAAAATAGTTTAGTTGCGGTACTCGGTTTGTCAGTCGAAGGCGTTGATTCCGTCAGGTTTTTTCACGCGGAAGGGGCCCGTATCTGGTGTTGCGACCGGCGGGTCAAAGAAGAGCTCGGTGATACGTACGCGCTGTTGCAGCCTCTTGCGGAGGGTTTTCAGCTGGGCAAGGGGTATTTAGATAATCTTTCGAGATTTGATCTGGTCGTACGTACTCCTGGTATGTCGTTGCGGTTACCGGAGCTGGTTTCCCTGCGGAAACACCGTAAGGAAATTACCAGTCAAACGAAATTATTTTTTACGTTATGCAAGGCTGCGATTATCGGAGTAACCGGAACAAAAGGAAAAGGTACGACAAGTACCCTTATTGCACAGATGCTCGAAGCGGACGGAAAAACGGTTTGGCTCGGAGGGAATGTCGGCACCCCGGTGCTTTCGAAGGTGAGAACGATAAAACAATCGGATACGGTTGTTTTAGAGCTATCATCGTTTCAGCTCGAAGACTGCCGGCAAAGTCCGCATATTGCGGTTATTCTTAAAACTACGCAGGAACATTTAGCGAATCAGGATACACTTGCCTCGAATTTTCACGAAACCCGCGAAACCTACGTCAAAGCGAAAAAATCCATCGTGCGGTACCAGAAAAAAACTGACGTTGCTATTATAAATGCTGATGATCCGACGAGTCTATCGTTTGCGGCGGAAACGCCGGCAAGGATTCTGTACTTCAGCCGGTCTAAGCAAACCCTAGATGCGCATGTTGCCGACGACACGGTGTACCTGAATATAGAAAATAAGCCTCAAAAAATTTGTTCCTTGGGAGAGATTAAACTTCGGGGTATTCATAATCTTGACAATATTGCAGCAGCTTCTCTTGCCGCCCGCGCCTCAGGGGTATCATCGGACGCAATTCGACGGGCGGCTATGGCTTTTGAGGGTTTGGAACACAGACTTGAAACTGTCCGTGATGTCCATGGCGTCCTCTATGTGAATGATTCGTTTTCTACCGTTCCCGAAACCGCGATTGCGGCAATAGAATCATTTAGTCAACCCATGATACTCATTGCGGGAGGCTCGGAAAAAGGGTCGGATTTTACCGAATTAGGGAAGGAAGTGGCTTCGCATCCTATAAAGGTGCTTATTGCAATCGGCCGTATGACTGACAGGATTGTTGATGCTGTTTGTGCCGCAGGGTATACGGGCAGGATTATAACCGGCGCACGTTCGATGCACGAAATCGTGTCGTTTGCCTCAGGGGAAGCTGTGTCTGGCGACGTGGTGCTTCTTTCCCCTGCATGTGCATCGTTTGACATGTTTAAAAATTATAAGGAACGCGGCAAATTATTTAAGCATGAAGTTTCCCTTCTTTAAATTGAAGAAGCGTCCCTCCGACCGGTGGATGCTCATCGCGGTTATCATACTGTCCTTGTTCGGCGTCCTTATGGTCTACGATTCGTCGGTGGCTATTGCCATACGGGATTTCGGCACTCAATACTATTACCTCCGCGACCAGCTGAAGTGGCTGGTTGTCGGTTTTGTCGCGCTCACCGTGCTCTCATTCATTGATTACCATTATTGGTACAAAATCGCCCTGCCGATATTGTTGGGAACGTTCGTATTACTTTTGGCGGTTTTTTTGCCGGGCATCGGCGTGACTGCGCTGGGCGCGCACCGCTGGATTAATTTCGGGTTTTTTATTTTGCAGCCGGCGGAGCTGGCCAAGCTGGTGCTGGCGATCTATCTTGCTGCCTGGTTTTCCGTGCGCGAACGGGGAAGGTTGGCAGCGTTCGCAGTCCTTGTTTCCATGGTTGTCGGGTTAGTACTTCTCGAGCCTGATTTAGGAACCAGCGTGATCATTGTTGCCATTGCACTTATTCTTTATTTCGCCTCCGGTGCACCGGTTTGGCATTTTGCCGTCATCCTGCCGGTGTTAGTTGTCGGTGTTGTCGGACTGGCGGTTATTTCCCCGTACCGGATGGCCAGGCTTACGACTTTTTTGCACCCGGACCGGGATCCGCTGGGATCTTCGTATCACATCCGTCAGGCGTTATTAGGCTTGGGATCCGGCGGGTGGTTCGGGGTCGGCATCGGGCAATCGCGCCAAAAATACGAATACCTTCCGGAGGCAAATACCGATTCGATATTTGCTATTATCGGAGAAGAGACCGGTTTCGTGGGGTCGGTTGCAGTCGTTCTTATGTTTGTGTTTGTCTCATGGCGGGGGTTTCGGATTGCAAAACGCGCACGTGACGGATTCGGGCGGTTATTGGCAATCGGTATCACGTCATGGATTTCACTGCAGTCGATCATTAATCTCTCGGCTATGGTAGCGCTTTTACCCCTCACCGGTGTGCCGCTTCCGTTTGTTTCGTATGGCGGATCCAGTCTTATTATTATGCTTGCCGGGGTTGGTATACTGTTAAATATAAGTAAAACACAATGAAACAGAATAAAACTATTGTTATTACGGGTGGACATATCACTCCTGCGTTAGCGGTTATAGACGCATTGAAGGATGATGTATCGATCGTATTTATCGGAAGAAAGTACGCGATGGAAGGCAGCCGGACTCCGTCATTTGAATATCGGCTCATTACAGAGAAAGGTATTAAATTTATTTCTATCACTGCCGGAAGATTGCAGCGTCAAATGACCGTCAGAACGATCCCGTCCCTTCTCAAAATTCCCGTCGGGTGTATACAGGCACTGTGGTATTGTAGCCGCGAGCGGCCTTCGCTCATCATGAGTTTTGGAGGGTATGTGGCGCTGCCGACGGCACTGGCAGGCTGGCTCTGCCGGATTCCCGTTATTACGCATGAACAGACGCTAGTCGCGGGACTAGCCAATAGAATAATCGGCCGAATCGCGGCACGCGTCTGTGTGACCTTCCCCGAAACCGTTGGTCATTTTCCGGAAGGAAAAGCCGTCTACACCGGGTTGCCGATGCGGGAGGAATTGTTCACACCGCCAAAAAAAACGCCGTTTCCTGTTGATGGGGAGCACTACCCCATGATATATGTTACCGGCGGAGGAACAGGCGCCCGGTCGCTGAATCGGTTGTTGTTTCCGGTGCTACCGTCACTACTGGCGCACTATACGATTATTCACCAGGTGGGTGATACGTCCCTCTCTGAAGCGCAAAAAATTTACGCAGTACTCCCAAATGAATATAAAGACCGGTATATCGTGGAATCATATCTTTCCACCCCGACGTTGTCATGGGTTTTGTCACACGCTTCATTGGTTCTCGGAAGGTCCGGCGCCAATACCGTGATGGAACTTGCGGCACTCGGTAAGGCTGCGCTTTTTGTGCCGCTTCCGTGGTCTGCAGGGGGAGAACAACAGGAGAATGCCGCATGGCTGGTTAGTCACGGCGGTGCAGTTGTTTTAACGCAGAGAACGTTAACTCCGCAGCTTTTGAAGAGAGAAATCGAAGCAACGTGGGCAAATATAACGATACTGCAACAGCGGGCTTCGGCGTTTGCAGTGAAGATTCCGCGTGACGGTACGCGGCGGCTACTGCGCGAAATCGAACACGCGCTTTCCGCGACATGATGAAACCCAAACGATCGATTTTTTTGAGAAAATTCGGAAAGGTTATCGGCTATGTGGTTCTGATAGTTTTGTTTTCCGGCGTTGTCTATTGGTTCTGTACAAAAATGTTTACCATTAACAATATTGTTGTTGTCGGAAATAATATTCAGGTACAGGTAGACGGGTCGCGATTGCCCAAGACACTGTTATTGTTTCCCGCCGGGAAACTTCGGGCGCAACTTCTTGCTACTAATCCGATACTTGCGGATATTCAATTTCAAAAAAAATATCCTCATACCTTGGTGATTGTCCCGACGCTGCGGTCTGCGGTTGCCCGTTTGGCTTTAGTTTCCCGTGAGGTGTTGGTGGATGAGGGAGCGATAGTGCTTACTGACACAGATGCGGCATCGGCGAATCTCCCCCGCATTGTTGTACCCATCACCGTAGTACGTATCGGGGAAAAAATTTCTGATCCCCGTGTTACAGCCGGCATTGCATTCATCACGGGAATGCGGGACATTCTGCCGATTTGCTCGGTTTCCGTTGAAGATGAGCAGTCGCTTCGCGCCAAAAGTGACAAACTAGATATACTCTTTCCTCAGAGAGGGTCAACAGCCGCGATACTCGCTACTTTACAAACGCTTCTTTCGGGGTTTAGAATAAAAGGTACACTGCCCACGTTTATTGATCTGCGGTTTAACAAACCAATAATAAAATTTTAGTTATGGCGCGAGACCACACAGTATCCGGCATAGATGTCGGCACCAGTAAGATAACGACCCTCATCGCGACTATTCCCGAAGAAGGGGATGCGCGTGTCATCGGTGTATCTTCGGTCGCAAGCCGCGGCTTACGGAAGGGCCAAGTGGTCAATATTGAGGAAGCAACGGTTGCAATTTCCCAGTCCCTGGAAGCTGCCGAGCGTATGGCAGGGACGCAGGTCGGACGGGCATTTTTGTCCGTGGGAGGCGCGCATATTGCATCGCAAAATTCCCACGGGGTGGTCGCGGTTTCCGAACCGGATAAGGAAATATCGGAAAGTGACGTCAAACGGGTGATCGAAGCGGCAAAAGCCGTATCGCTTCCTTCGTCACGCGAAATACTTCATGTACTGCCGCGGGGATATGTCGTTGACAGCCAGGAGGGGGTTGTGGACCCGATCGGCATGACCGGCGTGCGGCTCGAGGTTGATACGCATCTGGTTACCGGCGGGGCAACCGCCATACGCAATCTGCGTAAATGCGTTGAAGAGCTGGGAGTCGAAGTCGTGGGCATGGCATTCGGCGGTCTGGTTGCTGCCATCGCAACCATTACGGATACGGAAAAAGAATTAGGCGTGGTACTTATTGATATCGGCGGCGGGACGACCGATGTGGCGATTTTTGTCGAAGGCGCATTGTCCTATTCATCCGTGATTCCCATCGGCGCGATAAACATTACCAAGGATTTGGCGGCAGGACTCCGTGTGTCACTGGAGAGCGCGGAAAAAATTAAATTACTGCTTGGGACGGCCCCGCGTATTCCGGCTACCCCCGATGATCCGTCAGCTGACGGAGGAAAATCAGCTAAAGGAGAAAAAGGCGACGAGTTGGACGTATCAGGATTGGGACTTCCGGAGGAGCTCAGGATGCTTTCAAGGAAAACGCTGGTTGAAGGAATTATCAAGCCGAGGCTCAACGAAATATTTACTATGGTAGGGCTGGAGATTAAGCGGAGCGGTTTCGGTGGCATGACGCCGTCCGGAATCGTTCTTACGGGCGGGGGAGCCCAGACCGTCGGGGCGGTCGAATCCGCGCGGCGGAATCTTGCCATGCCTGTCCATATCGGTGAGCCGAAGAAAATCACCGGGCTGGTCGACGAAATTATGACCCCGGCATATGCTGCAAGCGTCGGCCTTCTTTTATACGGCGCGAAGGGCGAATCGGATCACCCGGGAAGCATGTTTAGCGGATTCGGAAAAATCGGAGAGAAGGTACAGATCAAAGGACTTGCAGGAAAGGTCATAGATCTGGTAAAGTCATTCATGCCCTAAAAAATACCTGCGTATTTATTTCTTCTGCCCAAAAATAGTTTTATGCCAAGTTGTAGAATTTCGACACATTTTTATCTTTGCCCGTTACATCAGGAATTTTTTGGTTTCAAAAAACGCATCTTTTATAATGAAAGGACTGTGAGGTTTCGAAAAACGTAAAAGGCAAAGGTAGAAATTTCACTACTTGGTATGCTGATTAAGCCCGACATTGCCCGGTTTGCAAAAATTAAAGTCATCGGTATCGGCGGCGGCGGATGCAACGCTATTAATTCAATGGTTGCCGGGGCGCAGATAACCGGCGTTGATTTTATCGGTCTTAATACCGATGCACAGGCACTTCTCACCTGCCAGGCGACGACGAAAGTACAGATCGGAGAAAATTTGACAAAAGGGCTCGGGGCCGGCGGCGACCCGGAAATCGGGAAACAAGCCGCGGAAGAGTCGCGCGAAAAACTCAAGGAATATCTTCGGGACGCAGACATGGTGTTCTTAACCTGCGGCGAGGGAGGCGGCACGGGAACGGGCGCCACGCCGATTATCGCGGAAATTGCCAAAGAATTGGGGTCGCTGACCGTTGCCGTTGTCACCAAACCGTTCCATTTTGAAGGAACGCGCCGCATGGTGACTGCGGAAGAAGGCATCATGGATCTCAAAGATAAAGTGGATACGCTTATTGTCATTCCCAACCAGCGGCTCATGGAAGTGATTGATAAAAAAATGACTTTGCTGGATGCGTTCCGCGTGACGGATTCGGTTCTCGGTCAGGGTGTGCAGGGCATTGCCGACCTTATCACTATGCCGGGCCTCATCAACGTGGATTTTGCCGACGTCCGGACAATCATGATCAATGCAGGCTCTTCCCTCATGGGTATCGGGACCGGTGTCGGAGAAAATCGGGCCGCGACAGCTGCGCGGACCGCCATTGCCTCGCCGCTTTTGGAGATTTCCATTGAAGGGGCGAAGGGCGTCCTCTTTAATATTACCGGTGGACCGGACCTCACCATGGCAGAGGTGGATGAGGCAGCC
>JAPLWC010000041.1 GCA_026396845.1 Candidatus Gottesmanbacteria bacterium | reverse complement strand
GAAGACCGGTCAAACAAAAGTCTGCGTAAACGTGCTTAGTCTTGTCCTGTAATGGGTATACGAGCAATTGAAGTATATGAATCATGAGTCGGATCAGGTAGCCAAACACGCGCCATCGGGGTTAAATTTTCGGCAGTAAATAGAAGATAATATAAATTATTTTTAAAGACATGTTTTGCACGTTCGGTGTCAAGCTGGCCATTGATTACGTATCCTTTCATGTTAGCGATATGTGCTTTTCCAATAAATTCTACACCATGAAGATTGCTAAGCATGCCGTTTTTTGCTAAAAGATCATAACCTAATAACGTTGTTGCATTACGAAATTCTGAATATGAGATCGAGTCAGTCGCCTGTGGAGAAGTTGAATTTTCACATCCGTTTGTTAAGTAAGATAGCGTACGACCCCATCCAGAGGCACTAAAGAGTAACGCTCCAATGAAAACACCGCCCACTTTTAAAAAATCTCTCCGTGTCAAACGTTTTGATTTTAGCTGAATTAAAAGATCTAAAGCTAAAATGGCGCTCATATCTGTACCAACAAAGCCGGTTATGACGTCTGTAAAATACGCAGTCCCTTTGGTATCCTGCGGCAAGGGATCACAACAAATAACCGGTTTATTATTGTCCCAAGCTTTTAAAATGACTTGAGTATAAAAGTCAGATGGGTGAGCTGACTTAGGGTCAAGCAATGAAGCATCGCTTTCTACCCCCACAAAGGCAGCGTTTTTTATAGTCTGGGATAACGCAGGCTCATTAGCCATGAAAAAATCTGAAGTGTGCTTTACTCCAACTATAGTAAGGGTTACGTTATTTGAAAACCGTATGTCTGTAGCGCATTCGGTCGTATTCGACTCAATTTCCCGATTTATACGGAGTAATTCTGCTGACATAGGTGGAAAGATTATAGCAATCGTAATAAGTCGAGTCAAACTATAGGGTTATTTAAATAAACGATTTTTTCCGAAGCAAGCGGTGAAGAGTCATTGACCTTAGCGTTTTCACGCAGTAAAGTATAGATACATGAAAAAGACGACCGCGCAAATCGTTCGCGATGAATTAAAAAAAGCTCGTCTTGACACCGTCGCCAAAGACGTTGGTGTCATTAAAGACGCAGCGCGTATTATTAGAGAAAATGAGCAAAATCTTAAAGACCTTGGAAATTTAAAAGGCCGATTAGATCTTCTCGACAAAATTTACGTATCAGTTGATAAAATTGCCGGTGAAGTCACAACCTACCGCCAACAACAAGAGCTAAATTCCGGTAAACTCGCCAATCATGACGATCGCCTCGGAAAAGTCGAAAAACATCTTCATTTTTCTATTACTCCCTGACAAATGCTTTTTTCCGAAGCAAGCGGTGGTAGCTAATTGCAAAGCGGTGGGCCTCGTCGCGGACGCGCTCTAAGACGTGAAGAGCCGCGCTCGTATACGGAATACGGATAATTTTCCAGTCCGGGCCATGCGGGACAATGATCTCTTCGAAATGTTTTGCAAGACCGATGACGGGGACATGAGCGTTTTGCGCAGCACGAACCTGCCCTTTTCCACCGTCGATAACGAGTAAGTCAGGTTTTGGCCATTCAGGATGGGAGAATCGCCTCGTAACAACTTCCGCGATCATGGCTGTGTCATTTTGAGCAATTTCGCGCCGGATGCGGAAACGTTTATACTCGTTCGTATCTTTATGGCCGTCTGTTAGTATGACGAGTGAGCCGGTGGCTTGGCGCCCTGACGTATTGGAAATATCAATACACTCGATCCGGTGAAGATGCCGTAACTCGGGAATATAGGGGACGAGGGTGTTCCGGAGCGATTCTAGCTCGCTGTGGAAAATATCTTCCGCTCCCGTGTCTGCATTCATATACAGCATCGGGTCATACCGTTTTTGCATCATAAAATAGAGATTTTGAATGTGGTTGCGCAAGATGGCGGCGTCTTCAAATCGCTGTTCGTTTGCGGCCATTTTCATATCCTTTTCCAGATCTTTCAAGACCAGATCGGATTTTCCGCAGAGGATATTTTTAAGTCGGAAGATATTTCTTCTATACAGCGTTTTATCCGTGCCTGCGGCTGAGGGACACGGATTGCATAACCCGATATGCGAATAGAAACATGGTCTTCCAGTCCGTTTTTTCTGCGTACAATACGGGATTGTGTGCCGCAACTGCCGTAATATTGAGCGGACCATAGTCGCAGACTGGAACGGACCGAACAGTGCATCCTGTTTGTGAAATTTTTTCGGTAAATCGCTTCTCCTCATCGTGTACACATGCGGAAGTACTTCTGACAAGGTCAGAAGTATGTACAGCGGACTTTTATCATCTTTCAATACCACATTGTATTTCGGTGCGTTGTCGTGGATAAGTTTGGCTTCCAACAGCAGAGCGTCGAATTCACTTGTGGTAGTAATGGTTTCTATTTCGGCAATTTGTGAGACGAGGAGTTTGATTTTGGCA
>JAPLWC010000085.1 GCA_026396845.1 Candidatus Gottesmanbacteria bacterium | reverse complement strand
TTGGCTTCTTCCTTAAGCCGGATAAATTCCTTACGTGAGGACTCGCTATAGTTGCCGTGAAGAAGCGTGATCATATGTTTTCCTTATACAGCCGGAACAGTGCTTCAACAGTTCCGCGGTTAATACGTTTATGCAGTCCTCTGTGGGGAACTAAGGCCCCGGAAAAATTTTTCGGTATATGCATAAGCTCATGAATAATGACTCTCTTTTTATCATCCTCTCCCAAATGGTCAAAGTGATGGGAAAGTACCTCTATGACGTAATACGGCGGAAGTTTGAGGGCCATTTGCCAGATTCTGGGAAAGCTCCAGATACGCGCCCTTGCCCGGCTGGTCGCCTTGAAGCTGCGCATACAGACGATTTGATTAACCTTCACATACGCTCCAAATGGCAGTTTCGGGACAAGCTCTCTCACGATTTTTTTTATGTCCGGCGCCAATTCGATTATCATTTCGTCACCAAGTATATCATGTCGCCTTCTTTTACCGGTTTATCGGTTTTCAGTGCCCCTGATTCTTTTGGTCCGATTTTTTTTACCTGCTCATGCTCTATTTGGAGTGACGATACTGTTTGGTTAAATTCATTGTCATGGCCTGAAAATTTTATGACGTCACCGATTTTCAGTGGTTTTTTTAGAACCTCTATAACCGCAACGCCGATTTTATCATAGTAGTGCGTGACTTTGGCAATTTTAACATCCATCTTAACTCACCTCCCTTGATAATATTTTTTTCCTTTCAATCTCTCCGGAAGCAAACTCTCTTTAGTATACGCCTGATACCCCTTTCCGTAACCCAGCCCTTTCATGAGCTTCGTCGGCGCATTGCGGATAATAAGCGGAATGGGCAAATTGCCGTATGTGGTCACGTCAGCAAGTGCGGCCATATACGCATCATAGGCGCTTCGGTCTTTCTTAGCCAGACATAAATAGACTACCCCGTGAGCAAGATTCTCCTGACATTCCGGATAACCGATTTTATTGCAGGCATCAAAAACCGTATTGGCAACGACAAGTGCTGTCGGCTGCGCCATTCCGATGTCTTCAGATGCAAACACAACCATTCTGCGTGCAATAAACAGCGGATCTTCACCCGAGGCAACCATGCGGGCCAGATAATAGAGAGCGGCGTCCGTGTCGCTTGCGCGCATGCTTTTTATAAATGCAGAAATGGTATTATAGTGTTCATCGCCTACCTGATCATACTGGAGCATTTTTCGTTGAGCTGCTTCCTCGATATCAGCTGCTGTCAGTGTTTTCTTGGTTGACAGGTTTGCTGCTATTTCCAACACCGTTAAGAGCGCCCGCGCGTCCGCATTGGCGACTTCCAGTAAAAACCGGCGGCCTTTTTCATTAATGGATTTTTTAACGTATCTAAGTCCCCTATCAGTGATGAGCGTCAGTTCTTTTTCCGTCAGTGGTTTAAGAACCAGTACGCGGCAGCGCGATAATAACGGCGATATGACTTCAAATGAAGGATTTTCCGTTGTCGCACCGACGAGAATAACTTCACCGCGTTCGACATAGGGCAAAAGTTTATCCTGCTGAGCCTTATTAAAGCGATGAATTTCATCTAAAAAAATAAATGGTTTTTCGCTGACAACCGCCGTTATATCCGTAATTTTTGTATTGACTGCTGAAAATTCATAAAACGTCCGGTGGATTGTGTGTGCAAGTATGCGCGCAATTGTTGTTTTCCCTGATCCCGGAGGGCCCCAGAAGATCATCGAAGGCATGAAGTCCGAGGAAAGAAGTTTTCGGATGATGCCTGTGGGTCCGACAAGGTGTTCCTGACCGATAACTTCGTCGAGTGTTTTCGGTCTGAGTATATCTGCCAGGGGCCGATCATCTCTCATCGAACCTATTCTACCACCGTTTCCCACGGGAAGCTATCACGCCCGAAATGCCCGTAGCGGGCTGTTTCGCGATAGATGGGACGCCGAAGCTTGAGTCCATCAAGAATTCCCCGGACAGACATATCAAGAAGGTTCCATGCAAAATCCTCTATAACCGACAATTTTTTCTTTTCGGTCCCGAATGTTTCTATTTCGCGGTCAATCGGCTCGCGTTGTCCGATGACGTATGCAACACGTACTTCAGCGCGATCCGCAAGACCCGCCGCAACAATATTTTTGGCGATATACCGGCAGGCATACGCACCGCTCCTGTCAACTTTTGTCGGATCTTTCCCGCTAAATGCTCCTCCACCGTGTCGTGCGAAAGCCCCGTATGTATCTACAATAATTTTCCGGCCGGTCACTCCGGTATCAGACGCAGGTCCGCCAATCTCCCATCGGCCGCGACTTCCGTTGACGATAATATTGGCGCGTGACGGCGTCTTAAAATGATAAAGAGAAAGAACAGGTGTAATCACTTTGGCAACAAGTTTGTCAGTAAGTTCATCGTTTGCGATCCTTGGATCATGGGGGACAGCTATGACAACGCTCTCTACCGCTTTTGGTTTCCCATTTTCGTAACGAACTTTTACTTCGGATTTACCGTCGGGGCGAAGGAACGGCAGCACTTTTTTCTCGCGGACTTCGTCAAGACGCTGCACCAGCCGATGGGCAAGGATAATAGGGATGGGCATAAGCTCTGTTGACTCGCGCGTCGCGTAGCCAAACATCATACCCTGGTCACCGGCTCCGCCACTGTCAACTCCTGCGGCAATATCCAGAGATTGATGATGGATGTAGACAGAAACAGGAGATTTATCGGAGAAATGATATTTCTCTTTGGTATATCCAAGAGATCGAATGACCGATCGTGCGATGTTTTTGTAGTCCAGTTTATTCGGGCACGTGACTTCTCCGGCCATGACCACGCGATTGACAGTCACCAGTGTTTCGGCGGCAACACGTGATTCGCCATCAGCGGTGAGTGCTGCATCGACGACTGCATCGGAAATCTGGTCGCAAATTTTATCAGGGTGTCCTGCCGCAACTGATTCAGAAGTAAAATAGGTTATCATAGTTTCCTCCTTCGGACAAATCAATTCTTGTTGGGGCACCCCCTATGAAAGGGGTTGTCGGACGGATCATTGAGCAAGATCTCTTCCCGTCACTCTTGATTTTTTATAATGTTCTTTAGCGTACAGCACCAAACGCAATCCTGTCAAGTATTCTGTTCTCCATGCCAAGCATGCGGGCAGGGGTTACGGTAAATTCTCCCCAGCGGTTTGCAATATCATCAAGTGCCTGGGTAAGCGCGCGTTTGCGGCCCGGGGATCCGAATAATTCCAGTTGTTCTTGAGTTTGATCAGATAAAAAATAACTTGATACCGCGAGTAATTTTACGGGTTTTTTTGGCGCTTTCGTAAGAATCTCGAGGGACGCCCGGTAAAGATCACCGCTCACAAATAACGGTTGCGGGATCTTTTCTCCATGATTCCAATACGTATGATCGCTAAAAACCGTTGAAATGCGCAGACCGCCCGCAGTGAAGTGTCCATTCCGTAATCTCCTGCCCATTTTTTCCACCAGTTGGGACAGGATTTGGTGTAAACGGACGTCGGACGTGAGGTACGCTTTCGGCAAAGCATAAGAGTGTCCGATACTTTTGATCCGATCTAGTCCCGACGTAACGTCGGGGTCCCACCCATGAAGCATCAGCCGGAAGTCTGTGCCTATTTTTGAGCCGAATGCAGCCCCCAGGATCGCGCCT
>JAPLWC010000026.1 GCA_026396845.1 Candidatus Gottesmanbacteria bacterium | reverse complement strand
GATAGCCGGCTTTTGTAAGAACATCTACGATATGTTTCGCGGATTGAGGTAATGAGATCATACTGGTATTATAGCGTGTATGAAGAAGAAGTGGAAAATTTTAAGTGAAAAAAAAGAAGACATCATTCAAACACTTCTTTCAAACCGCGGACTCGTAGCGAAGAAAGATATCGGGCAATTTCTTCATTCGGAACATCCGGGAGAATTTACCGCAAAAGACGTAGATATTGATCCCCAGGCATTAAAAAAGGCAATTGCAAGAATTCACAAAGCGATCAAAAAAAAAGAATCCATCGTTGTGTATGCGGATTATGACGCGGACGGTATAACCGCCGGAGCAATCATGTGGGAGACGATACACGCGATGGGCGGCAACGTCATGCCGTACATTCCCCATAGGGTAGAGGAAGGCTATGGGTTGTCCGTAAAAGGCATTGACGCAGTGCGGGAGCAGTATGATCCTTCTCTTATTATCACTGTCGATCACGGGATTACAGCGTATAAAAACGTGGCGTACGCAAAATCATTAGGGATTGACGTAATCGTCACCGACCATCATGTGAAACCCGACAAGCTTCCGGAGTGCTGTATTGTCCACACGACTAGCCTCTGCGGAGCAGGCGTCTCGTGGTTTGTCGCCAACGCCCTATCCGGAAATTGCGAACTTCTCGCGCTCGCTTCCATTGGTACGATAGCGGATATCGTATCGCTAACGGGGGCAAACCGCTCGATCGTAAAATACGGTCTTAAACAACTGAACCAAACACGCCGGGTTGGGATTCTTGCGCTCTTGCGGGATGCGGGCCTGACAGTTGGAGAACTTACCACATACGACGTGTCACATATGTTGGCCCCCCGACTCAATGCGATGGGCAGGCTCGTTCATGCAATGGATGCACTGCGGCTCCTGTGTACGCACAGGCAAGATAAAGCGATGCTACTGGCCCGCAAACTCGGGCTAACGAATAAGGAACGCCAGCAACTGACGATAGATACATCTGTGCACGCCAAAAATATCGTACACGAACGGTTAAAAGAAGGGTTGCCGAAATTATTGTTTGTTTCCCATGAATCATATAACCAGGGGGTTATCGGCCTGGTTGCAGGAAAACTCGTGGAAGAATATTACCGGCCCGCGATAGTGGTTGCACAGGGACCGGAAGTTTCCAAAGCTTCGGCACGTTCCATTCCGGGATTTAACATTGTTGAGGCGATAAAAAGCTGTAGCGACATCCTGGTCGATGTCGGCGGTCACCCGATGGCAGCAGGTTTTACCGTGGAAACGAAAAATCTGACTGAGTTGCAGTCACGGCTGGAAAAACTTGCGGATAAGAAGCTAACTGACGAACTCCTTACGCGCGAACTGCGCATTGATATGGAACTTCCTCTTGCGGCAATAACGGGTGAATTATGGCAGAAGATCCGGGATTTTGAACCGTTTGGTTTCGGAAGCCCCGAGCCGGTGTTCGTCACCCGAGGCGTTACCGTTTCCGATGTCCGATTGGTAGGCGCAGACGGCAAGCACCTGAAGTTGCGTGTATCTTCAATTGACGCGATTGCATTCGGTATGGGCGACTTGTACCCCAAGGTGAAAACCGGGAAACCGATTGATATTGCCTATACCATCGATATGAACACTTGGAACGGAAGAAAAAGTCTCCAATTGAAGCTGCGGGATATCATGGTACAATAAGCGTATAGTGTATGAGAATGTTATCCTCCGAGGCGACGGCAAAAATCGGTGAACAAGTTACACTTCAGGGGTGGGTGCACGCCAGGCGGGATCACGGCAAGATCATGTTTTTGGATCTCCGGGACAGGGCGGGACTTATTCAGCTCGTTTCAACCAAAGATTTAGCGGATGCACGTCCCGAGGATGTCGTTGAAGTTGTCGGGTTAGTGAAAAAACGTCCGTATTCCATGGTGAACCCGAAGATTGCCACAGGCACGGTTGAGGTTGAGGTGACCAAAATTACCATACTTTCAAAAGCTAAAGAACTCCCGTTTCCTATCGACACTGAGGGTTATGAGATTAACGAAGAAATTCGTTCAAAATATAGGTATCTTGATCTTCGCCGTCCGCGTATGGCAAGAAATATCCGCATTCGGTCAAAAGCCGTTGCGTATATCCGGAATTTTTTGCTCGCGAGGGATTTTGTTGAAATAGAGACGCCGATTTTAACCAAAACTACTCCGGAAGGAGCCCGCGATTTCCTCGTTCCTTCGCGATTGCAGCCCGGTAAATTTTATGCACTGCCGCAGTCGCCGCAACAATATAAGCAGCTTCTCATGGTTGCCGGATTTGAGCGCTACTTTCAGATTGCCCGGTGTTTCCGCGATGAGGACCCGCGCCGCGATCGCGCATACGGTGAATTTACACAGTTAGACCTGGAAATGTCGTTTGTCACACAGGAAGACATTTTACGGCTTACCGAAGATTTATTCTCATCTCTTGTTGCCCAAATATTTCCGGAAAAACATATATCCCAGTCGCCGTGGCCGCGCCTGGCCCATTATGACGTTATGAAAAAATATGGCACGGATAAGCCGGATTTGCGCAAGGATAAGAATGATCCTAATGAGTTAGCATTCAGCTGGACTCTGGATTTCCCATTATTTACCGAACAATCCGAATCAGATTTCTTTTTTGGATCAGGAAAGGCAAAATTCGCGCCATCTCATCACATGTTTACCGCGCCGCACCCTGATGACGTGGGGCTTTTGGATACAAACCCGATGAAAGTTCGGGGCTTGCAGCATGATTTAGTACTCAATGGATTTGAAGTGGGGGGAGGTAGTATCCGTATTCATCAGGCCGAAATTCAGGAAAAAGTCTTTGACCTTATTGGGTTTACTGACGCTCAAAAAAAAGATTTTTCTCATATGCTAACCGCATTTACGTATGGCGTACCGCCCCACGGGGGGATTGCACCCGGTATTGATCGATTTATGATGACCGTATTAAGAGAGCCCAGCATTCGCGAGGTGATGGCATGCCCCACATCCGCCTCAGGGGCTACTAGCGTTATGGACGCACCAAGTAGTGTCGCCAGCGATCAATTAAAAGAATTAGGCATTGCTGTTTTACCTCAGCGTAAAAAATAATGGCCAAGAAAATAAATGCAAAGCATACCCCGTGGTGGCGAGTCTCATGGGGTAAACTCTTATTTCTGGTTCTTTTAGCCTTGTTTGTGGGGTTGTCACCGGGACAAAATATATATCTTATGGCGCAGGAGTCGGCTGTACACGTATTCCCGCCCTGGCCTATCCCGGTTCCTACCCCCGCGCCGTACCCTGTGAATGTGACCGGTATATACCCCGGACCGGAAATTACTGCGACGGGCGTGGTCGTGCTGGATATGGATTCGGGCATATTTCTGTATAAACGCAATGAAACTATTTCATTGTCTCCCGCATCTACGACGAAACTGCTTACCGCTCTTGTGGTACTTGATAACTACAGCCTCGATGATGTGGTGACGGTACGGGAGATGAATGTTGACGGGCAGTCGATGGGATTAGTGCCCGGTGAAAAAATTACCGTAGAAAATCTCCTGTACGGCGCGCTTATATATTCGGGCAATGATGCAGCCTGGGCGCTCTCCGATTATTACCCGGGCGGAGAACCGAAATTTGTGGAAGCCATGAACGCAAAAGCGCAAGCATTGCACCTGACGCATAGTACGTTTACGAATCCGGTAGGCTACGACGACCCGAATCATAAAATGACGCCGATAGATCTGGCGCTTCTCGGGGAAGCGGCATTGAACAACAAAACGATCGCCAAGATGGTAGCCATACCGGAGATTACTATTTCCGACGTGACGCATACGTATTTTCATCAACTGAAAAACGTGAATGAGCTGTTAGGGAAGATTCCGGGTGTCGGCGGCATCAAAACGGGATGGACGCAAGGTGCAGGGGAGAATCTTATCACCATGGTGGAGAGGGGCGGCCACACGGTTATTATCGTGACCCTTCATAGTCAGGATCGTTTCGGAGATACATCCCGGCTTATCGACTGGATATTCGGGAATTATCAGTGGAATACACTGGCGCCGGCTACATGATTACATGACTACTGGACCCAGGATGAAGAAACCGCAGGAACGTAGGCGCGGAATCCGTTATCCCCGTCAAACACAAAAATAGGCTGCAGATATGTTTGCGGGTCGAATGAATCGTAGTACGCAAGGTATACATTCCGGACAACCGCGACATTGCCGCTCGTGGGATACCGCGCGATATATCCGCTTCCGCTTTGCAGCTCTTCCCATGCCTGATCACTGGTTTTCAGTGTATATGTTGCCGTCATCTCGTAGTCAACCGGCCAAAATGTATAGGCAAACTGGATAATCCGTTTTTTTGCATCGGACGAGCCGCTGAATATGATGGATACCGGTGCCTGATCTGGCAGCGGCGTAAGCACCTGAGTGTCTCCGATAGGCTTCCGAAAGAAATCTATCTGTTCCGCATCTGCCTGGGAAAGGCTCGTCGTACCGATCAATTGCGTTCCGTTTACCTTCAGAAACAGTACCTCATTT
>JAPLWC010000092.1 GCA_026396845.1 Candidatus Gottesmanbacteria bacterium | reverse complement strand
AGATATGCAGATGTTATTATTCTTACTGAGGAAGATTATCGTACGGAGAACGTGGAAACGATTATGGACGAGATATTCGCAGGGATCGAGCCGGGGCCTCAGATATATAGATTTCCCAACCGCCAGAATGCTATAGATTTTGCCATGAAACTTGCCGAACCCCGGGATGTGGTGATTATTACCGGAAAAGGCCACGAGCAAAGTTTAGCCCGCGGGAGACACGAGTACCCCTGGAGTGATAAGGAAGCAGTGAAAAAGGCCATAAAATTACTCTCATGATCCGATCAACACTATTAACAAATCTCGGAATTGTTCATGGGTATTCTACCCGTACGGAAAGCCGCGAAAAATTTCTTGAACAACTGGGAGTGTGGTCTGAAGATTTGGTTGTCGGAGAACAGGTGCATGGCATACGAATTGCAGGTGTTAAAGACAATGATAGAGGAAAGACGCTAGCGGGAATAGATGGACTGGTTGCAAAAAATTTACAAGTTGGGCTTGGGGTAACCTTTGCCGATTGTGCGCCGATACTTGCAGTCGATCCTAACGCAAAGATAATCGGTACGGCACACGCAGGGTGGAATGGGACGCTTGCCCGTATAGCGCGCGAGCTTACTATCGCCATGAAAAACGCCGGAGCAGATGTACATAATATATATATTTCCATAGGTCCGCACATCGGTATGTGCTGCTACAATATTATGGATGATCGTGCGAACGCGTTTCAAAAAAAATTTGGTGATAATGAAATGATTGCAACAAAAATTCTAGATACATGGTATCTGGATATCGGATACGCAAATTATCAAACATTATTGGAAGCTGGTATTCCAAAAAATCATATTGATATATCAAAACTATGCACATCCTGTAGAATTTCCGAATTTCATTCGTTCCGGAAAGATCCGAAAGACCGTTTTGGAGTGCAATTAGGAGTGATTGTTTTATGAATATTGATTTTAAAAAAATAAAACGCGTTCATTTTGTCGGTATTAAAGGGGTCGCCATGGCGGCACTTGCCGTGTGGGCCAAAGAGGCAGGATATCGCGTGACCGGCTCGGACACATCGGAAGAGTTTCCGACGGATGAAGTGTTCGGCCTAGCAAAAATTTCAGTACTGGGTTTTGATTCAAAGAATATTACAAATATTCATCCCGATCTCGTTATTTATACCGGAGCGCATGGGGGCCGTGATAACGATGAGGTGGTCGAGGCTACCGCGCTCGGTATGCCCACATTGCCTCACGGAAAGGCTTTGGGACTCGTTATGGACGGCAAGAAACAAGTATCGGTTGCAGGCAGTCACGGAAAGACGACGACGACTGCCATGATTGCAACTATCCTGACCGTGGCGGGCTTGGATCCGTCGTATGCAATCGGCTGCGGGGAAATACGCGGACTCGGTCTTCCGGGTCACAAAGGGAAAAAAGATATTTTTGTGGCAGAAGCGGATGAATATGTGACTGACCCGAATCATGATACGACGCCGAGGTTTTTATGGCAGCATCCCGATATACTCGTGGTTACCAACGTGGATTTTGACCATCCGGACGTGTATGACTCACTTGCCGATGTACAGGATGCATTTATTAAATTGCAAAGGCAATCAAAACTGATAATCGTGAATGCAGACGATCCCGCGAGTAAAGTTTTAATGAACAAAACTGTTATTTCGTATGGGTTTTCGCCCAAGGCAGAATTCCGCGTGACCAATGTGCGGTTCGGCGAAGAACGGACATTTTTTGCGCTTGACCAAAACGGGATGAAACTTTTAGAATTTACCCTTAAGGTACCGGGGAAACACAATGCCCTTAATGCTGCCGCAGCAGCGATTGCCTGTAAAAATTTGGGCGTGTCGTGGGAACGTATTAAAGAAGGACTCGCAAAATTCGGCGGGACGAAACGCAGATTTGAACGTATTGGAGTGATTGGGGGAACAACGGTAATAGATGATTACGCTCATCACCCGAAAGAAATTATGGCAACTCTCGCTGCCGCCCGGGAATGGTACCCGCATAAGAGAATTATCACAGTGTTTCAGCCGCACACATATTCCAGGACAAAAGCGCTTATGAGCGAATTTTCCCATGCATTCACCAATGCTCACAGAGTAATTCTTACCGATATTTATTCGTCCGCACGCGAAACGGATACGCTTGGTATTTCCGGAAAAACACTTGTGGAGGAAACGGCAAAACACCATATCGATGTTTTGTACGCACCTGATT
>JAPLWC010000049.1 GCA_026396845.1 Candidatus Gottesmanbacteria bacterium | reverse complement strand
AACAGGTGAACCGACACCAGCGACGGCAGATAAAGGCGCTGAAACGACGTATGCGCAACCTGAGGTGAAGAAATCCTCGGACAAGCAAAAGAAAGATACGCCATCAGAAGAAGTGAATCCTGATGACATCCCATTTTAATGAATAACCTATGATGAAACGAAGATTTGATAAACGGCGCGAACGACCGGTAGCTAAAAATTGTCCGTTCTGTGCCAATAAAACAGAACCGGATTACAAAGACACCGGCGCATTAAATAAATATATTACCGAACGGGCTAAATTACTGAGCCGCGCCCGGACGGGTTTATGTGCCAAACATCAGAGGGGAGTCACCGCCGCCGTCAAACGCGCGAGGTTGGTCGCCCTGCTTCCGTTTATTGTCCGCGCGTGATCCTCTCTCCGTCAGCTGACGGATCAGGACGACGATGCGTCGATTTCTCCATTTACGGTACACTGATTTCCTGATAGTATGGAAGACGTCCTATGAAATCGTTTCGTTTCACGAATATCCGGCTTTTCGTTATCATTGCCGCCATCAGTATCCTCACGGGAGGCATCGGGTACCGGTTGGGCGAACAGAAAACCTCCATTAGTTTAACAGCGGATAAACGTATCATCGTTAATCAAAATCCGCCTGCCGCGGTAACGGTAGACTTTTCCCTGTTTTGGGATGTATGGCAACGGTTAAATAGGACATACATTGACCGCGCAACTATCGACCCGCAGAAAATGGTGTGGGGAGCCATTTCCGGCATGGTGAGCTCACTCGGTGACCCGTACACGACATACCTGACGCCGACTGACAATAAAGATTTTAAGGATAATTTGGGCGGTGCCTTTGAAGGTATCGGGGCACAGTTGGGTATGAAAGACAACCGTGTCATGGTCAGAGGGCCGAAAGGTACGACGGTTACGCTTTCCATCCTCCATCCAAACGACGGCAGTCCGGTGGATATTTCCATCGTGCGGAATACTATCAATGTTCCTTCCGTGGTCACGTGGATAAAACCCGTTGCCCAAATTACGGAAATTGTCGGCGTTGATGCTACCAAAACGTTGCCGCAAAACGGCACTGTGGCGTACATCCAGTTGTCGCAATTCGGTGATAACACAAACGCAGAATGGGAAAAGGCCGTCACTGATGTACTTGCCGCAGGGAGTTCGGTTAAGGGGTTGGTTTTGGATATGCGAAATAATCCAGGAGGGTATTTGGAAGGGGCCGTCTACATCGCAAGTGAATTTATCAAAAACGGTACGGTTGTGTCTCAGGTGAATAGCGACGGGACGCGAGTAGACTATCCCGTGGACAGGCAGGGGAGATTATTAACGATTCCCATGGTCGTTCTCATCAATAAAGGGAGCGCGTCCGCCGCTGAGATTGTTTCCGGTGCGCTTCAGGATTATAAACGCGCAACGTTGGTCGGGGAAACGTCGTTCGGAAAAGGCTCTGTCCAGACGCCGGAAGATTTACCAGACGGCTCAAGCGTCCATATCACAACCGGACGATGGCTTTTGCCCAACGGTGGTTCAATCAGCAAAAAAGGTATTACGCCGGATATCGTGATTACCTCGGCTGCAACCACAGCGACTGCCGATGCGCAACTGGAAAAAGGCGTAGAATTGTTAGTGCGATAATCGGATGTCAGCGGTAACTGGGTAATGGTCGGAGAACCGCATCCGTTTGAGAGTAAGAGAGGTGAGCGAGCACCATTTTACAAATACATAATCCAGCTGATATTTCACGATTGCCAGCCGATAGGTAGACAAACGTTTCACGATGGTCCGAAACCCGAAGTTTTCCATGTAGCGGATCAATGTATTTTTTGCGCGGATACTTGGTATATTAAAATCTCCGGTGAGTACCAGCGCGTGGTGATGAGTCGCGAGATTGTCAGTAATCATACTAATCTGTTTATAGCGCGACCGGTTTGCGGCAAGAAATACCAGGTGGGTATTGGCGATGGTAATGGTTTTGTGGCCGAGGCGAAACGTTGTTAACAAACAGCTTTTTTCCATCGGATTTTTCATCAGCGATTTTTCCATTGGGTGGACTCCCATCAGAAGCGTTTTAGATGTTACCAGACGGAGTTTTTTCCGTCGGTATAAGGTAACAATAACGAATATTTTTTTCCTGAAGATGAATGATTGCGTAACCCGATGCCCGAAGCCCCGTGGAAGCGAACGGTAAAAAATTTTAAGATACACAGAGGGAAATTCCTGCAGGCAAATAATATCCGCGTCGGTCTGATCGTTAATCCAGGAGATAATATCAAGTAGATGTTTTCCGAAATGAGTGTTGTAGGTGATGAGGCGTACCATGTTAGACCTGAGAGGCAAGGAGAGCTTCGGTAATTTTTGCCATTTTTCCTTCGATAATGTCATCCAGATTATGCCATGATTTTCCGATGCGGTGATCAGTGACGCGGTTCTGCGGAAAGTTGTAGGTCCGGATTTTTTCCGCCCGCATGCCACGGCCGATAACTGATCGCGCTGGGTCTGGCACGTGACGACGACGCCGGTCGGTTTATGCCGGATTCGTACCGCAGAGCTTACTTTATTCACATTCTGGCCGCCCTTGCCGCCGCTCCGGTAAAACTCAAGTTCAATATCTTCGGGGCGGATAACGACTTCAGTTTCAGGAATTTCAGGCAATACGGCAACTGTGGCCGTGGACGTGTGGATCCGGCCTGAGCGTTCAGTCGAGGGCACCCGCTGTACGCGGTGAGTGCCGGCTTCATATTGTAATTTTGTGAATACCTGCGGACCACGGATCCGGATTGTTGTATCGGAGAGTTGTTCTATTTTCCATCCCGAAATACCCCCGTACCGCAGATACATACGCATGAGATCGGCGGCCCAAATGCGGGCTTCTTCGCCACCCGGCCCCGGGCGGAATTCCATAATTGCAACATCTGTATTCATAAATCACAAAACTCAAATCACAATGACCAACATGGAAAAAAGAATTTTATTGGACATTAAGATTTGTGATTTGAGATTTCTTGGCTATTTTAAGCCCATCAACATATCTTTGAGGGATTTCGGGTTGCGGAGGGACTCAGCACGTTCCTGTTTCTTTTTCTTCCGTGCGGCCAGTACCGTTGATTGGGCAGCGGCTGCTTTCACTTTGGTTTGGAATCGTTCGACGCGGCCCATCGTATCGACAAATTTCATCTCACCCGTAAAGAACGGGTGGCATTTGGCACAGATTTCTACGCGCAGTTCCGGTTTGGTAGCGCCTACCGTAAATCGGTTACCGCACGCACAGCTGACTACCGCATCCGCGAACCAAGTTGGGTGAATAGCTTTTTTCATACAAGATGCCTATTATATCATTTCATTACTTTTTTTCAAAAATTGAAGCTAAGATTTCCTTTTTCTTGAGCTTTGAGTGCGAAGGGGTGGCAGATTGGAAAACGATTGGCACGGTGGCTTTTTCAATGGATTTTCCTAAAAGGATGAGTTTCCGGATCGGATGATAATGGATGCGTCCTTCCGCCAGAAAAATTCCTCCAAAAATAAGGATACCGCCTAAAAGAAATGGGGTAGTAATAGGTTCATGGAGAAGGACTGCTCCCATGACGGTACCGACGATCGGGTCCACGTAGGCAAACATCGCGGCATCCGTGGCACTTATTTTGGACAAGCCCCACGCATACAGGCCGTAGCCTAAGGCGCTGCTGAAGATCGCGCCGTAGACGATGCCGAGATACCCGCGCCAATCAAGTAGTATATAGAGGTGCGGGATGCGTATATATTCATATAATGCCAATGGGAGAAAGCTAGCCGCACCTATTAAAAATGCCCAAAAGGTAAATGCCCATGGATTATATTTGCCCAGGATTTTTTTGCCGACAATGGTTTGCCCAACCGCTGCAATCGTAGCAATGAGGAGGTATATATTTCCGAGAATCGATCCGTCTACACCCCGCAGGAGGAGTGGTTCGATGACGATGACGATAATTCCGATAGTTCCGAATATCATGCCTACAAATTTTTTCAGTTTAAACGCTTCATGAAGGAAGAAAAGTGCAAAAAATAGTGTGAGAATGGGACCCGCGCTCGCTATGACCGGAGCATTAATAGCATAGGTAAGCTGTAATCCCCAGAAGAAAAACATAATGTTGATGGTGATGCCCAAAAACCCATAGAAGAAAAGGGATATTCCGTCGCGCCTGTTTGCCAGAGGCAGAGATACCCTTTTACCCAGGACAATAAAAATCATGATGGCACCAAGGAAAAATCGCCAGAACGCAAGCGTAAACGGGGGAATATTTTGAAGACTCAATTTAAATATTGCCGAGGCTGCGCCCCAGATGATGTTGGCAATGATCAGTGCCAAAAAAGCTTTTTGGACAGTTGTAAGCGATTTCATGAATGAGAAAATAGTAACCAATACTTGTGTGGCAGTCGCTCGTGCGGGTAGTAAGTTAAATTCTTCCATTGCTTCCAGGATGCGGTCAAACCCGAATGATATGCCGACAGCCGGCAAATCCTGGCCGGAAAATTGGCCGATCAGTCTGTCGAACCGCCCGCCGCCTGCCAGAGATCCGCTTGTATAGGCCCCGGCCTTGAGTTCGAATATGGTGCTGGTGTAATAATCCAAACCACGCGCTAAGAACCGGTTGAACCGGAAGCCCGTGTCCTCTTTATATCCCAGGCGTTTGAGTGCCTCAAAAATTTTCCAGATTCGCTCGGTCGGCTTAACGCTTTTGAGTGATTCAAATATTTTTTTCGCGTTCTTTCTTCCGCTGGTTTCCAGTTCCTCAATAACCGCGTCCGTGCCGATTTTATCGAGTTTATCAATAATGGTAATTTCCTTTTTGGTAAGTTTTAGGTCATCGAATATAGTCCGGTCGTTGACATCCATGGTAATGCCGGAAAATCCGAGTTGTTTAAACGTATTGAGTGTGCAATCAATAATTTCCGCATCGGCGAGAGGCGAGCCGGAACCAATCGTATCAATATCGCACTGTAAAAATTCTCTGAATCTGCCTTTTTGCGTATTTTCCGCGCGCCAGACCGGCTGGATTTGAAAGCGCTTGAAAGGTTTAGGAAGCTCCGGATATTGGGCAATGACGCGGGCGAGGGGAACGGTCTGGTCATACCGGAGACCCACCCTCCGTTTCCCGTTATCGCGAAAAAGATACAATAGTTTATCCGCCTCACCACCGTATTTCCCCAGAAGCGTTTCTGCATATTCCAAAGCCGGTGTTTCAAGAGGGTCAAACCCGTAGCGTTCAAATACGGCCCTAATCTTTCCCACGACAATTTGCCGCGCGATGGCGGCCGAAGGCAGAAAATCCCGAAAACCTTTGAGTGTTTGTGCTTTAATCATAAAATTATTGCAATATTTTTTGGGCCGCCTGCATATCGGTTTTCTTGACCAATAACCGTATCTGTTCCGTCATAAACGGATACATGCCGCCCGCATCGTCGCTTTGGATAAACGACTGAATCGCGTTGGCATCCAGGACACTTTTAGCCACATCTGCGTCATGACGACTGCCAAATTTTTTAATGCAAATGAGATCCGCCATATCTCTATGTGTTAAGCGTACCAAATCTATGATACGATTACCAGACCGCTGATTATATTCTCGTTTACTGGTTTTCTTCCAATAGTCGGGTAACGCACACATCTTGCCCGGCGTACAGTGGGTCTGCCTCGCCGCGCCGTTTTGCAAATGCGAACGCCGTGATAAGGCAACCACCCATGCAAAGCGGTTGATACTTACATTCTTGTGCTGCACACTGACCGCGCAAGTTTTTTTCAAGATTTTCTTTTGTTATGAGTGGGAGTGTACGTACGAGTTTGCCATTTTTATATTCTCCCGACGTAAGTTCTGGAAATGACAGTGCTTTAAAACACGGAAACGCTTTCCCTGTGCCATAGGATATTCCAATAAACTGCCCGTCAACCATAGGACAGTAGTACTGACTACCCGGCCACCGGTCGTCTATACCGGCTAAATAGCGATAAATAGATTTACCATAAAAATTTGGACCGAACGAACCGCCAAAAAGAGTGAGTTCAACAGCATTTTTGGTGCGTTTTCGTGCAGTATTGACGTTTGATAAAAACTCAACAGTTTGTTCTTTGTTTATAAACATGTCGTCGGTTAAATTTAGAGCTGCACCAACAGGGATAACGCGAATAAATTTAATCGCCTGTACTCCAAGTTCTTGGAGGGTTAAAGTTGTCGGTATGACGTCATTGATGTTTGGCTGAAAAACCGGATAAAAGACGCCTACGTTGAACCCCTCGCGTACCGCGAGACCAATATTTCGTAGGAGTCGGTCATAGGTTTGCTCATTTTCTTTTGTGTAGAGGGCATATGCAGTCGACCCGCCCGGCACCGTAATCATGAGCTCTTTTATGCCGGCGTTTTTTAACGACTGCAATACTCCGGGTTCGCCGAGACATTTCCCGTTGGTTAGTGTTCTATTTATCGAACGTTCAGTAAATACCGGAAGGAGAGGTGTTGCAGTAGTGATTTCTTTAGGATATAAGGTAAATAGTTTTGAATCTCTGCCACCCAAAATATCAGCGGTTAAACGGATGTCTTCAATAACCTCAGGCGTTAAGCGGATTTTTCCCGTACCTCCTGCTTCTTGGAAAAAACACGTTGAGCAACTTTCATTACACGGATTTTCTATAAGAAGATCCGTTGCACGATTTAGCTCGCGCTCCTTCATTTTTCCCGTTAGTTCACTCATGCCATTTAGGCCGGTAGCTCGTTGTACGCGCGCGTCAAGCGTTCCAGTATTTGTGATAAATGTATCAAGTTCTTTGTTCATAGATATTGTTTTCGCAGAACGATAAAACCTGTGAATGGGAGAGGGGAGAGGATTAATAAAAAACTGACTATCGGAAACTAAAAATTGAGGTTGGTCTCGCCTCGACCACGCGTAGGCCTGCCTGCCGGCAAGGCAGGTTTAGATCAGGCGATGATGTAGCCCGCAACGCGTTAATATATTAACACGTTAATACGATTCTGTCAAGGGTTACATTCTGTATGGATTTTTCATGCCTCGGAGTTTGCCGCCTTTGAATTGGGGTTGTTCGTGATAATCGGGGTTCGGCCGGGTATCAAATGCGCGGGAGGCGATAGCAGCATATCCGCCCCGGCCTTTTTTCAGCCAGCGAGCCACCCGGGTCACCGTGGCCGTGGATACGTTCAGTTTTTTGGCAATATTTGCATATGACTCGCCGCGAACAAGAAGTTTTACTGTTTGCCAACGATTCGCAAATTCGGTAAGTTCCGCCATAGTGAGAAGATCGCGGAAAAAATTAACCGCCTCTTCTTTTGATTGAATTTCTCTGACCGCATCAAATAACTCATTCATTTCCGGGGTAGGATAGACGAGTTTCGGTTTTTTCATATTAATACGTTAATATATTTATGGAATAAATGCAATTACGGTGTCGGGGTGGTCTTCGGAGTCGTCTTAGTGGTGGGCGTTGCAGTAGGGGTCGCGGTCGGTGTCGGCGTGGTACCCGTGAGGTTCCCGATATCGAGGATCCGGATGGCGCTCACGCGGTTGGCAATTTTTGGTGCCGGTGTCTCCAGTACATGGATAGTATCACCGACGACCAGTTGGGAAAAACCGGCTTTTTGAACGCCTTTCTCTTTCGTCCAATTAAAATTTTTCGTCGTCGTTTCGAAATCAACGATGAAGGATTGCCCCTCCGGTGTTGCTATGGTTATCGTGTAGTTTATTTTGCTTACGGCTGTGATCGTGCCAGACAAACGCTCCGGGAGAGTTCCCTGGATAAATATAACCTGTGCCTTGAGGATATCCAGGTTTGTATCGTAATCGCCGAATACCACCACGTCATCACCGCGGGTTACCTGATCGGTCGTGAGGGTCGTCCGCTTGCCTTTTAGTATTTGGAATACGGAAATGGTATCCGTCAGCTCTATTTTCATATCGCTGGTTTTGGTGGCGACGGTTATCGTTGACACCGATGTGGCCTTTACCGTGCCGAAGATTGCACGTTTTTGCGACTGCTTGAGTTGTGTTGCGGCAGAGGCAAGCCGGTCTTTGAGTATATCCAGTTTTTGCTGTGTGTCCGGAGTCGGGGCAGCGGTTACGGTAGGCGTGGCAGAGGCCCCGTACACGGATGTCGCAAATAGTAACGAACTTGCGATGAGAATAAGTTTTTTCATAAACTTTCCGGCGTGTAATAGACCGTAATGGTCTGATTTGCCTGTTTTAGTAGCCGGTATGCCGTGACAATAATATCGTTTTTGCCTTCAGCGAGGGTAATCTTTCCTGCGTATTTGCCGTCGGCCTGGGCTGCGACTGCAGTGTCATCAACGGATCCGGCTATAACGACTGTCGCTCCTGGGCTAGTCATTCCAGATACGAGAAGGTCAGTACTGTTTTCGATAGCTTCCGCCATCGGGCTTTCGATGGTGACGGCAAACTGCGACGGAGTAGGGGTTGCGGTTACTGCCGGTTTTTGTTTTGATTGGGGAAATGAGATGGTCGGCAGGTTTATTTTCGGTAATGATTTTGTAATATTCGGGCCCACCAAGAGGAGTCCGGTAATAAGAAGCCCGATGCCGAATCCGATAAGAGTCGCCAGTACCGCGTCTTTATTCATGAGTGTTGCTAAGGATAGCCAAATCTGTTATAAATTGCAAGTGGCGCACTATGGAAATTACGTATCTTGGTCATGCAGCGTTTCGTCTGAGGGGAAAAACGACTACCGTCGTGACCGATCCGTATGCGCCGGAACTGGTGGGATTAAAATTTCCCAAACACATTACCGCGGATATTGTGACCGTTTCGCACGATCACCCGGACCATAATGCAATCCGTCAGATTGAAGGCACAGCCTATGTGGTGAACGGTCCCGGAGAATATGAAATCAAAGGAGTCGGCATTATCGGCATTTCAACGTTTCATGACGATGAAAAAGGCGCGAAGCGCGGGAAAAATACGATCTACCGGATTGAAATGGACGGATTGTCTTTGGTTCACCTGGGCGATTTAGGACATACATTATCAGCTGAAGAAGTAGATGCACTGGATGGCGTGGATATTCTTATGATACCGGTCGGAGGATTCTATACCATCGACCCTGCCGCGGCCGTATCGGTTATTAACGAAATTGAACCCTCGATCGTCCTGCCCATGCACTACGGGAGAACGGAGCTTTCCGCCAAAACGTTCGGGACTCTGGCCACGCGGGATGCATTTTTGAAAGAAATCGGCAAAGACTCTGTTATCCCTCAACCCAAACTTACCGTAACCCGCGACAAACTGCCGGAACAAATGCAAGTGATAATACTTGAATAAAAAAATTTTCATTATTACAATTTTCAATAAAGTTTTCCCCCGATAATTTAATTGAAAATTAGAAATTGAAAATTAAAAATTAATTGTATGGCAGATGTTAAAATTCCGCCGCATGATGATGTCGCCGAGCAATCGGTTTTAGGGGCGATTCTCATAGACAAAGACGCGATGATTGACGTCGCGGAATTTTTGCGGCCCGAACATTTTTATGCGGACGCAAATGCGGCGATTTTTGCCGCAATGATGACCCTCTATGAAGCGCATGAACCTTTGGATGTCGTTTCCGTCACTGCCCAATTAAAAAAGGACGGTACGCTCAAACGGGTCGGTGGGGCATCGTATGTATCGGAGCTTCTCAACGTCGTCCCGACGTCCGCGCACGCGCAAAAATACGCGCGTATTATCCAGGAACACTATACGAAGCGACGTTTGATCGAGTTGGGGGCGCGCGTTACGGAGCTTGCGTTTAAGGAGCAGGGAGATGCGAAAGAAATTCTTGACAATGCGGAACGGGAAATGTTTGCGATCTCCCAGCAGACGACCAGGCAAGATTTTATTCCCATCAAAGATGCGCTTGCATCGTCCTTTGACCGCTTGGATGAACTCCACAAACGCGCCGGCGGACTTCGCGGGGTGCCGACAGGATTTAATGATGTGGACTTTCGTCTTGCCGGCATGCAGGATTCGAACCTTCTTATTCTTGCCGCCCGGCCCGGAACGGGAAAAACAGCGATGATTTTAAACATTGCACAGTATGCTGCGGTGAAAGAGAAAATCCCGGTTGGCATATTTTCACTCGAAATGAGCAAAGAAGAGGTCGTAGACCGCCTGCTTGTGTCCCAGGCTGATATCGATTCATGGAAATTAAAAACCGGTAAATTGTCCGATGATGATTTTACCCGGCTCTCCGAAGCGATGGGGGAGTTGGCAGAGGCTCCCATTTACATAGACGACACGCCGGGTCTGAATATTCTTGAAATGCGCACGAAAGCCAGACGTCTGCAGGTGGAACACGGGGTGAAGCTTCTTATTGTTGACTACCTTCAGCTTGCCGATTCCGGCCGGAAATTTGATAACCGCGTGCAGGAGGTATCGGTCATTTCCCAAAGCCTTAAAAATTTAGCCCGCGAACTCCGGTTGCCGGTTCTGGCGTGTTCGCAGCTTTCCCGGGCTGTTGAATCGCGTGGCACCAGAGTGCCGGAACTCTCTGATCTTCGTGAATCCGGCTCTATTGAACAGGATGCCGACGTTGTTATGTTTTTGTACCGTGAGGAAGGCGATCAGACCCAGTGGGGAGCGGCGGAATTGGTAATGAAATTTTATTATACCTACGTACTAAAAAGCGAAAAGGATAATAAATTATATATTGGTTGGACGGATGATTTGATTAATCGATGGAATCGTCACCAGGCGGGACATGTTGAAGCGACTCGAGATCGGAGACCTTTTCAATTAGTGTATTATGAGGCTTGTTTAGGCAAAGATAAGGCAATTGAAAGGGAAAAACAATTAAAAACCGGTTTTGGTAGATTATATTTACAAAAAAGAATATATAGCCTGGGTGGCGGAATTGGTAGACGCGCAGCTCTCAAAAAGCTGTGAAGCTAACACTTCATGAGAGTTCGAGTCTCTCCCTAGGCACAGGGGGTTTAATATGATGACACTTGGGGATATATATAAAACAGCAGTCGACTTGGGTATCAAGTCGGATCCTCGCGGGGCAGAAGGCGTGAAAAAGTTCCTTGCCCGCAGGAAAAAAGAATATGAGGATTTACCCGCGTCAAAAAAGGCGGAATATGACCGCGAAGATTTGGTAAACCCCTTTAGCGATTCACGGATTATTTTGGGAAACAAAAACCTTAAAGTTGATAAAATTCTTGCCGGCATTGATATGGATGCCTCCGAAGTGCTTCTTGCCGATCGGTTGAACCAAAAAGGGGCAGGCATAGATTTACTCTTGTCCCACCACCCCGAAGGCGGGCCGTTGGCCGCACTGCACGAGGTCATGGATGTGCAGGCGGATTTAATGGCTAATTACGGTGTGCCCATTAATATCGCAGAGGGTCTTATGGCTGACAGGATAGGAGAAGTCCAGCGCCGTTTTAGTCCGGTAAATCATAACCAATCGGTAGATACCGCACGACTGTTAGGTTTTGCGATGATGTCAACGCATACAATTACCGATAATTTGGTCTACCAATTTCTTGAAGACGTGTTCCATAAAACAGCATGCGAAACGGTCGGGGAAGTTTTGGCAGAGCTGAAAAAAATTCCTGAATACAAAGAGGCGATGAAAGGGAAAGCGGGCCCCATGATTGTTGCCGGGTCGGAAAAAAGCCGGGCCGGGAAAGTAGCGCCCCTGGATATTACCGGAGGCACCGAGCCTTCGGCGATGGTCTACGAAAAACTTGCCGATGCAGGCGTCGGAACGATTATCGCTATGCACGCAGGGGAGGAACACCGGAAAGAATGCGCCAAACAACACATCAATCTCGTCGTTGCCGGGCATATGAGTTCCGACAGTCTGGGGATGAATATATTTTTGGATGAAATTGAAAAACGCGGCGTTAAAATAATCCCGTGCTCCGGCCTCATCCGTGTTCGGCGGGTGAAATAATTATTTCAGAAGTAACAGGAAAAACGCCACGGTGACAACTTGTGTAATGATTCCGAACGGCAAATCGGCTTTTGCATGAACGACATTTTCCCGGCGGTAAATGCGGTATGAGACACGTTCCCAGAATCCTGATTTTTTTGAAATTCCGTTTTTGTTTTTATGGGCAAAAAAGATATACCATGGTGCTTCCAGCCAATCAGGAAGTTCGCTGGCGATAATGGTAGAAAGAAGAAGCGGTGTCTCCACCTTTCCCCGGAACAGAAAATATGCTAGCGTAATACCCAGTACGGTTTCAGAAATCGCGAGCGCTCCGGTTACTGTTTTTGAACGGGCCCGCCAGTCGGCGCCTATGTCCCAATGCGGGATAGCGTCCATGATAAAATGAGATGTTATGGCGAGAGGTATGGCAAGATATGGGTTGGGTACGGCCCTAGCAATGGCACCGGCAACAAGTGCGTGAGCGGTAGCAGTCATTTTTCAATTGTAACAAACATATGACGACGGATGCAAATACGTACTCAAAGCCCTCTTCCTATTCGGAAGTGCTCACCATCCGGTCATTCCGCTCTCTTTGGTTTGCCCAAATTTTTTCGCAGCTTGCCATCAACACGCTTCTTTTTGTGTTAGGGCTTCGGATTTATCAGAATACGGGCAGTAACACCGCGGTTTCAGGATTATTTTTGGCGTACGGAATTCCGAGTGTGCTGTTTGGCATGATTGCCGGAACCGCGGTGGACCATTTAGATAAACGGAGAATGCTTATGTACTGCGATATCCTGCGCGGGGGACTCGTACTTCTTCTGTTGTTTGTTTCCAGTAACATTTTTCTTGTGTACCTCGTGACGTTTGTGAATGCGGTCATCACTCAATTTTACGTGCCCAGTGAAGCGCCGCTTATCCCCAGGTTGGTACCCAGTGAACTCCTTGTTCCTGCAAACAGTTTATTTTCATTCACGTTTTACAGCAGCCTTGCCGTGGGGACCGTATTATCAGGGCCTCTGCTTCGCGGTCTTGGTCCGCAGTGGATTTTTCTTGTCATCAGTGCATTATTTTTCTTCGCTGTATGGTTTGAATCGCGTCTCCCGTCGCAAGCGGTCGGCGTATTTGGATTCACAAACATATTTCAATACCATATCCCGCACATGGTATCACGGATATTTGAAGAACTTTTCGAAGGGATTCGGTATGTGCGTACCTCGCCGGCACTTCTTGATAGTTTGCTGCTTCTGACCGGCACACAGATTATTTTTGCAATGTTGGGGACACTCGGCCCCGGATTTGCGGACCGGGTACTTCACATAGATGTACGGGACGCGTCTCTTTATATCGTCGGACCGGCGGTGCTGGGAATTATTGCAGGAGCGCTGTGGGTCGGAGTACGCGGCTATAAGCTGAAACCCAACCGCCTCATCAAACTGGGGGTGACGGGTGCCGGTGTTATTCTTCTTCTTATTTCCCTTACCGTCCGGATACATGTGGCTCTTATCATAGAAATGGTATTATTTTTCTGTCTTGGGGC
This sequence comes from Candidatus Gottesmanbacteria bacterium, assembly GCA_026396845.1. Taxonomy (GTDB): domain Bacteria; phylum Patescibacteriota; class Microgenomatia; order UBA10105; family UBA927; genus XYB1-FULL-47-11. The sequence continues at coordinate 1,664 of JAPLWC010000049.1, read as the reverse complement.
TGCCAATAGTCTGTTGGATGCACCGGCAAACAGTATTTTACAAGACGAAGCGAAAGGTTCGATGCGCGGCCGCGTGTACGGTATGCTCACCGCAGCCGTTGGCGGCGTCGGGGTACTGCCGGTTATTATCGGCGGGGTACTGGCGGACGTAGTCGGCGTAGGGCACGTTATTCTTTTGCTGGGTCTCATCATACTTACGTACGGGATCTGGCGGATGAAGTATAATAAGGAATAACTCTATGTATCCATTACTCGTACGTTTCGGCCCGATTCATCTCTATAGTTTCAGCGTTTGTTTGGTATTGGCGTGGCTCGTGTTTTCTTTTTTGTTTTGGCGAGGTCTGCGAAGTCAGGGTGTTGACGAAGAGCACATTTTTAATCTGACGTTTTACAGCACACTGGCGGCATTTATCTTTTCTCGGGTTGTGTTTGTTCTGGACTCATGGTTCTCGTTTCGCTCTGCCGGAAATATAAAGTGCGAGTGGGACATGTACTGGACGCAGTGGGCCCGGCTTTCGGCAGTGCATTTTTGGTCGGTACGCTGGGTGCATTTTTGGACGGGACGTATGTGGGTACAATTACAAACCTCCCGTGGGGGGTGCGCTACGTGGGGCATCTGGGCAGGCGTCACCCGGTCGAAGTCTATGAAATTGCGGCGATGATCGGCATCCTCATTTTTATCGCTGTGTTGTCCCGCCGCGGATCACAAAAAAAATGGCCGTACGGAATCCTCGGGTTATGGTTTTTCGCGGTTACCAGCGTTGTGATGTTCCTCCTTGAATTTTTTAAAGATACTCGTGTATACTTGAATTCCTTACGCGCTAACCAGTGGATTCTTGTCGCATTATTTGCGGAAACCATCGGCGCGTTTTACGTTCGGGGAGGGGGACGGGAAGCAATCCGTCCGCTCGTGAACCGATTAAAAACATATGCAAAGTTTTCCAAGCGAACTGCTTAACGAGCGATCTGTCCGCACAGGATCCGTTTTCCGACCCCGATCGGGCCAATGATAATGCTGCGTCCGATTCCGAGGCCAGTGAGGAGTCCAGTCATGACCGGTTTGCGGCGATGCTGGATGAGTTGAAAGCCAAGGTATCCGACATCGATGCGGCGTTGGCGCGAATTGGTAACAGGACATATGGGTTCTGTTCCAATTGCAGGGAGATGATCGATACGGACCGCCTTGCGATTTTGCCCACTGCGACACTCTGCCTTTCCTGCGAACGAAAAAAGTCCGGCGGAGCCGGATCCCGCTCCGCGGGAAAAAAATGAACTTCCCTATATTGTTTGAAGACGAAGTGATGCTTGCCATAAATAAACCTCCCGGAATTGTCGTGAATAATGCAGAATCGGTAAAAGGCGAAACGGTACAGGATTGGGCCCTCCTCCGCCAAGGCTTCGGCGGGCAAGTGGAAAAAAATGGATATGAAAGTGATTTTTACGCTCGGGCGGGGATAGTTCACCGAATTGATAAGGAAACTTCAGGAATTCTTTTGATTGCCAAAACTCCCGCAGCATTTGACGAACTCCAGCGGCAGTTTAAAGAGCGGTTGATTCATAAAACATATTTGGCGATTGTCCACGGTGCGTTGGTTCCGGAAACGGGCGAAATCCGTGCACCTGTCGCGCGCCTTCCGTGGAATAGGGAACGCTTCGGCATCGTC
>JAPLWC010000076.1:1665-3569 GCA_026396845.1 Candidatus Gottesmanbacteria bacterium | reverse complement strand
GACAATTTCAAATACCGCTGTAGCCGGAGTGATATTTACGCCGGGCACGGGCGTATCAATGTGGGCAACGATTCCGGCAATCGGTGTGACAAGCGTTGCATACTCAAGTGCTAAATGTTTAAGTTCGACGTCAAGAATCGCCTTATTTAAATCCCACTGGTTTGTTTCAAGTATCCGTTTGGCGGTATCGTTGAGTGCTGCATCAGGATTTTGTATTCCATGGTACGTAACTTTCTGCATTTCATCAAAGTCATTCCGTTGGTTGGAATAATCCACAAGAGCTTTCTCCAGGTTTTTTTGAACCTCGCGCACATCGAGCCCGGCAATTGCCTGGAAGGCCGTGACCGTGTCCCCTTCCGCCACGTTTACCCAGGTGAGTTTACCCGATGTTTGAAATTTAAGTTCCGCGGACTTGTTTGCTTTTGATTTGCCGGAAGAACTGACGCTTTTGACAAAGACTTTGCGGGTAACCGTCGCGGTTTGGATGTCGCCGTTCGCTGTTTTATTGGTTGACGAGCGCCAAACTGCAATGCCAATTATGAATACTGCAATAACGATGCCACAGATAATGAGACGTTTTTTCATACAAATTATCTTCCCCTTGTAATAGTATATGATTTTGCGTAGTACAGGAAGGCCGCGGGGACATCTTCGGTGAGGTACCGCTGGAAATCTGCGTAAATGGCTTTTCGTTTATTGATGTCCATTTCCTGCCGGCCATCCTCAAGGAGTTTATCAATCTTCACGTTTGCGTAATTGGTGATATTTGTTTCTGTTTGCGTACTGTGCCACAAGGGATACTGATCCGGATCAGGAGGTACATCCTGAGCGCTTAAGAGTACCTGGTAGTCAGCCGGTACGCTGTTTTCCACCCGCACGTCGGTAGTTATTCCGAGAGTCGTCCAGCTGGCGGCGATACTTTGTGCATCCGAAAGGTAGGGTGCAAATGTAGAAATGGTTAAATGAGCGGAGGATGACCCTTCTTCGGTGTTGCCGAACAGCTTTTTAGCTAATGACATATCATACGTATATTTTTTAATATTGTCGGAATATGCCCATGAGAGTTTCGATATCGGAGAATAGGCACGTTCAAGGTCTGTCCGGTACCCAATGGCGTAGGTGAGTGCCTGACGGACTGCCTTATCGGATACCAGCGGGTTGGTGACGTTGAAATACACGGAAACTATCCGGTTATAGTTGGTTTCGCTCGTTACGGTAGATTTTCCCCAGTTCGTGAGATCTGCCGGGGTACTCATATCGTCAATTTCATTGATTTCACCAACTTTAAATGCGAGGATTGCTTCGGCTTCGGTAGTATAGAACCGGTACTCGCGTTCGTGTTGTGCGGAGGCTAGTGTCGGCACCAGCTTGAGATATACAATAGAATTGCCTTTGAGTTGTATATTGGAAACACGATACCCGCCGAACCCTACCAGAGCATTAAGAAAGAGTGGTTTGGCGACGACAACGGGGAATGCGCTGTACGGTGCCTTTAAATTTGCCCGAAGGGTAAACTCGTCAATCGGTGAGAAGACGACATTGCGGATATTGTAATTGATGTCCGCCGCGGTAACTTTTTTTCCGTTATGCCAGACTGCATCCCGTCTCAGGGTAAATATGAACGTTTTTGCGCTGTCGGTTGCCGTCCAGCTGATTGCGAGTCCCGCGCTGAGTGTCCCGTCAGGTCTTACTTTGGTCAGGCCCTCACTGATATACTCCTGAATGGTAAGCGGGAGTGTTGCCGGTGTAAAATCCCCGACCATGCCGATGCGGTCAACGGGAATAAACCATTGTTGCTTGATGATGGGGATCAGACGGAAAAACCCGAGGGAGAGTACCAGACCGCTGACGAAACCGAGCGCAAGTGCCTTGGTGTACTTGCGGCTTAGCTTCTGGACTATGAG
>JAPLWC010000076.1:0-1655 GCA_026396845.1 Candidatus Gottesmanbacteria bacterium | reverse complement strand
GTGTCATACCTAGCGGATAACCAGATTGACGATTGATGTGACGAAAAACAGCACGGCGAACACGATAGTTCCGGTAAACACGATACGCTCTGCTCCCCGCCTGCTCCGATACATGTCGCCGGAGCCGACCCCGCTTTGTAACCCACCCTTACTGTTTTGCAGAAGAATGAGCGTTATAAGGATACTGGTAATGATGATATGGAGTCCCAACAGCGCGATTTTCATGAGTTACCTTTCTCCAAATAGTCCAGGAGTATTGTAGCAAGTTTTTGTGAATCGTGCCGGATAAGGCTCCGCACAAGCATATCGCTTTTGGATTTTGCGGCAATTTGGCGGCTTGCCACATCAGCGCGTAGGATCGCCAGAGACGGTGTCGCGACTAAATCATCAGAGACCGGAAATTCATGATATTTGGCGTACACTGCAAGTGCCGGTTTTTGCAGCGGGGCGATATTGACGATGACCGCATCAACGGAATTGTCGACGTACCGCTGGACAGTTTGGAGGTGATCCTTGGCGGTAAATCCGTACGTTTGGCCGAACTTCGTCATAAGGTTCACGACATACACTTTTTTGGCCGGTGATGCTGCAATCGCCTGCGCGATACCGGTGACCAGAAGGTTCGGGATGACGCTCGTATACAGGTCGCCGGGTCCTAGTACAATAAGATCTGCTTTTGCGATTGCTGAGATGGCCTCGGGATTCGCGTCTGCGCGTGGCGCCAGATACACGCGGGATATTTTCACCGTTCCGTCATGGGAAGGCTCATCGATGAGATGCTCTCCGCTTACGCTCTGTCCGTTTTCGTACTCGGCAACCAGATTCGTATCGGTGAAAGAAACCGGGAGTACGGTCCCCTGAATGCGGAGTACTTTGCCGGTTGCCCTGATTGCTGCTTCCTGTGAACCTAAAATATCGGATAGTGCCGCCATAAAAAGATTGCCGAACGTCATGCCTGTAATCCCACGGCCTTTTTCAAACCGGTACATGAAGAGTTTCCGTAAAATTCCGGCTCCCCCGTTTTCATCGGATAGGGCGACCAAACACTGCCGGAGATCCGACGTCGGCAAGAGCCCAAATTCATCGCGGATCCGTTTGTTCGACCCGCCGGAGTCGCTCATGGCAACGATTGCGGATAAATGATGCGGTGAGTGTTTGAGTCCTTTAAGAGCGACAAACGTGCCGGTCCCACCACCGATACAAATGATATTTTTACCATTATTTTCAATAAATTTTGTTTTTTGCATAAAGAGATCCCTCGCTTCGCTCGGGACAACGCAATGACGCGTTAGTCTTCGCTGACGTAGTGTAGCACATCGGTAATGATCGTGATAAGGAGGCTGGAGGCTATGAGTGCGGTAAGATATGTAAAATGAATTGCCGGGAGAACAAATCCTGTCCAGGTCGCACCGGGGAATATCCACAAACGTATCTGAATTTCCGGAACAAAGACGGTTAATAGATAGATGACGATAACGTTTATGACCCAGCTCAACAGTCCGAATGTGAGGATATTGATGGGGATAAACAGGATTTTGAGAATGGGTTTGACGATAAGCATAAGGATCGAGAGGGTCAGTCCGGCAAGCAGTACCGTCTGCCAGCCCGGCGGTATATAGAGGGTCGGAAGGATTTGGCCTGACAGCCAGAGGGCA
>JAPLWC010000014.1 GCA_026396845.1 Candidatus Gottesmanbacteria bacterium | reverse complement strand
AACGCTGGTAACCAATTTGCTTTTTAACACAAATATTACGGATATGGAGACCGGGTACAAAGTATTCCGACGGAGAGTATTGGATGGTATTTCGATCCGTGCGAAACGGTTCGATGTGGAACCGGAGCTGACGGTGAAAGTTTTGAAAAAAGGCTACCAGATTTACGAAGTCCCCATATCCTATTACGGCAGGAAATTTGCCGAAGGGAAGAAATTGACATGGCGTGACGGGGTTGTAGCATTATGGACACTTATAAAATATCGTTTCGTAAATTAATTAACAATAACCTTGCCAAAAACAGTGCTATTGTTTTTGCCGGATCCATGGCGGGAAATGTCCTCGCGTATGTTTACCATTTGCTGATGGGTAGGCTGTTGGGTCCTGCAGGATACGGAGAGTTATCTTCATTGTTATCAATCTTTTATATATTTTTTGTACCGATCGGCGTTGCCCAAACAGTGCTGGTTAAGTTTATTTCCGGTTTCAAAGCTCGTGGAGACGTCGGACAGGCGAAATCTCTTTATTGGAGCGTGACAAAAATAGTTGCCGTAATTTCACTCGTCGGATTGCCGGTTATCCTTGTTGCCGCGCCATGGGTAACTTCGTTTTTGCACCTGTCATCGTTGGTTCTATTTATTTTAGTATATCTGATATTTGTTATTACTCTTCTGTCGATTGCTCCGGTCAGTATGTTACAGGGATATCAACGCTTCGTATGGATAAGCGTTTTCGGAGTAGCTGCAGTTGCGATAAAAATTCTACTGAGCGTTCCTATGACTACATGGGGAGTATACGGAGTTTTGTTGGCAGCCGCACTTGCCGCGGCGTTTACCTACGTGTTGTATTATTTCCCACTTCGTTTTGTATTGACGGCAAAAAGTGAGAAAAGCCGGTTGAGTAAGCGCGATGCATTCCGGTTCGCGCTGCCCACGCTATTGATTCAGTTGGGCATTACGTCTCTGTATACAACGGACATCATTCTCGTCAGGCATTTTTTCTCCTCCCCGGAAGCCGGAGTGTATGCGGCCATTGCGATTTTGGGAAAAGTGATATTTTATGCTTCCTCCTCTGTTTCTCTTGTTCTTTTTCCCGTTTTGTCCGAACGTACGGCGTCTGGTGCAGCGACGAAAAGGCTTACTGCATCTGCAATCGGAGGCGTCGCGGCAATTTCAGCGGGGATCACCATACTCTATTTTCTCTTTCCTCATCTTATTGTAGGATTGCTGTTCGGCAATGCGTACGCGGGTGCGGGGAGTTTTCTGGGATCGTTCGGCATATTCCTCGCGTTATACTCGATCGGCGGTATTATCGTGACTGCATGTTTAGCTTTGGGGAGAACCGGGATTTGGTTTGTTCCGGTTATCTGTGCGATTCTGCAGATTGCCGGTATAACCGTTTGGCATGGAAATATCGCTACGGTCATCAGCTTGAACATAGGAATTTGCATGCTTTACGTTCTCGGGTCTGCTGCCTATTATCTGAAAGGCGCGTATGCGAAAATTTAGCCTCATCATCCCCGTGTATAAACAACAGCTGACCGTTAAGCATGATATTGAGGATGTTATTTCAGTACTCTCAACCACAAAAATTGATTTTGAAATCATTCCGGTAATTGACGGCGAATTTGATCACAGTTACGAGGAGGCAAAGAAAGTCAGGGATTCAAGAGTACATGTTGTCGGGTATAAGACGAATCACGGGAAAGGATACGCCGTTCGGTATGGATTTTCTCAGGCAACAGGAGACGTTATCGGGTTTAAGGACGGCGGTGGAGATCTAAAATCCAAAGCATTGCCGCTCATGCTTGCGCAATTTGAATTCCAAAAAGCGGATGTTGTACTGGGAAGTAAGCGCCATCCCGATTCAACAGTGGACTATCCTGTAAGCCGTAAGATTTTATCCTGGATATATCAGAAATTTGTAAAATTATTGTTCGGGCTGGACGTCCGGGATACGCAGGTCGGCATGAAGATTTATAAAAGAAAACTGTTGGAAGATGTTTTACCGAGGCTTCTTGTTAAAAAATTCGCGTTTGACATTGAAATACTTGCCGTAGCCTACCATTTAGGCTACAGGAAAATTTATGAGGCGCCGGTGAAAATAGACCTATTCGCATCAAAGACAAGTATTGTCTGGAAAAGATTGTTGTATATAATTCTTAACATGGTAAAAGATACGCTTGCCGTATTTTACCGTTTACGGATACTGCGGTATTATGACGAGGCGAGCAAAAGGAAGTGGCGGTTCGATCCAGAGTTAAACTTCAGAATAAATATCGGGTAACGTAAGAATATCTTGATTTTAAACTGTCGGGATGTCAGCCATCCGAAATCCGGAGGTGCGGAACACGTGACGATGGAACACGCCAAAGGCTGGGTGAAGGCCGGTCACAGTGTGACCTGGCTTACCAGTCATTACGACTATGCACAGCACGAGGGAGTCCTGGACGGCGTGAATTTTGTCCGGCGTGCCGGGTCGCTCACGATCTATCTCTACGCCCCGTTGTATCTTTTGTCTAACGCACATTCATTTGACGTTATCGTGGATGAAACACATGGCTTCCCGTTTTTTTCCCCGTTATTTACGCGGAAACCGGTCGTGATATTTATCCATGAAATCGCCGGTGAAATATGGGATTATATGTTTTCCTTCCCCAAAAACGTTATCGGCAAACTGCTGGAGCGATGGTATTTTCGGGTCTATAAGCATTGTTTATTTTGGACCGATGCGCCGTCAACGGCAAAAGAAATAGCCCAGAGGGGGATCCCGGCGACCCAATGTGTCGCAATTCCCTGTCCGATCATATCCAGTATTACACCCCGCCTGAGACCCAAAGAAACCGTTCCCGTCTATCTTTTTGTTTCCCGTGTTGTTCGTATGAAGGGAGTAGAGGAAGTTATCAAGACGTTTTCATTTATTATCCGTGAGCAGCGTACTGCAAAACTGTGGATCATCGGCGGGGGAGATGCCCCGTATATACAGGAGTTGCGGGAGATGCTTGATGAATACGGCGTTGCTCGTGCGGTTACTTTTTTCGGAGTCGTATCGGAAGAAACAAAGTATCGGCTTATGGCGACAGCCCATATACTACTTCATGCATCGGTGAAAGAAGGGTGGGGATTGGTTGTACTTGAAGCGGCGTCTGTCGGCACGCCTGCAGTTGTCTATAACGTAAATGGATTAAACAGCGTGGTGAAAAACGGGAAAACCGGTATCGTTCTCAAAGATAACTCTCCCCGTGAAATGGCACGGGAGGCGATGATGCTGTACAAAAACAAAACGTTATATCGCATTTTTCAGGACAATGGACGAATCTGGGCAAAAAGCTTTCATTGGTCGGATGCATCAAAGCAAAGCATCGCTTTGCTGCAACGGGCAATTCGCCGGAAGGTATGAAGAAACACATTTCTACGGTATTTCTTATAGCCATTCTCGTATTAGGTCTGGGACTGCGCGCTTACCATTATTCAACCTGGCCGAGGGATGGCGCGACATTTGATGAATATGCATGGACG
>JAPLWC010000010.1 GCA_026396845.1 Candidatus Gottesmanbacteria bacterium | reverse complement strand
GGGGTTGTTGGGTTACATTTGTGTCCACTTAAACAAATGCTTGATGCTACGCTATGATCGGCACCGGAACCACTGCAACACCTGCCACCAGGATTTAGACATTGGTTATCCGGGGTACATGCGGGTGGTGTCGGTGTGGGGGTATTAGGAACAGTGATAGTTGTTTTGCAGCACTCATTTGGAGGACGACACGTACTGCCACAGTTTATATTTGGCACAATCTCACCGTTGTAACAAAGACCTTCTCCTGAAAGCTCACATCTATATTTTATTTGGACAGCCGCACGACTTCGGATTTCGATTTGCTGCCGTACAAATACGGTGAGAATGGGGATGGTGATTACTAAAAGTAACAATCCGGTAAGAAGGACGCCGATGCGCGATTTCTTTTTTAGTTTTTCAGGAAGTTTCACTTCTTCCAGTTTTGGTTCTTCCGGCGGAGGCGGCGGAGGCGGTGAGGAAGTACTTGTTGGTACCGGTTCTTCCGTCGGGGGAATAATAAGAGAATCGGAATTTGTCGCAGGCGGTGCCGATGGTACCGGTACGGGCTCTGTCGGTTCTGTTGGTACTGGTTCAATTATAGGGGGAACTGGTTCAACTACCGGTGGCGCTGGCGGAGCAGTAACATCAGATGAAGAAGTTGTGCCTGATGGTGGTTGCCCGCCTGCCGGCGAGGCAGGTGTATTGGATTGAGCGGCGTCTAAAATATCAGCCATATTATAAATAATTCCTAAAACGTTTTTCCTACGTCTATATCCACATTAGAGGGTATATCAATTTGAGTCAATACCCTTCTCTTTGATTAGTACGATTCCGCCGCCAATCATCAAACCGATACCCAATATCAATAACATAATAGTAGGAAGTTCATTGCCGCTACTGGGCACCGGTTGTGCGGCCAGTGTGGATTCAGGTGTGGTTTCGGGTGTCGCGGAAACAGTTGCTTCAGGTGTTTCTGTCGGCGTCGGGGTAAGGGTAACGGTCGTCGTCGGTGTAAGTGTCGCGGACGGTGTGGCATCGCCGAGTACCTGCGTGCCACCTTTGAGTATTTCAAACATATGGGTGACGGCAACCGGTTTATTCTGAAGATTTTTTGTTGTTATCGTGACGCTTTGTTTTCCGGGTAGTAGTGGCTTCTTCGGTGTGTAACTCCACACTCCGTTGGCCCCGACAATCGTGGTGTCCCCGATGGGATTGGTGATTCCGATAACCAGTGAAACGGTTTTGCCGGGTATACCGGTTCCCTGAATAAGCGGAAGTGTAGTGGGCAGTGCCGCGCCTTCCGCAGGGATAACAAGAGAAACGGTATTGGCAGGTTTAGTGCTTGATGTTCCCAGCACTGCAGGGGCTGCGGATTTTTGGGTTTGTGGTGTGGGGATCAGTACGAGGTTTTGGCCCGGCACTTCCGCCGTGAGGCGCCGGAAATCGTAGGTTTTGCCGGGAGTCATGTTGGGGACGGGAGAATCGTTGAGTGAGTCGGTGAGCGCGTTTGTTACGAAACCACCGGATCGGACAATAATCGTTTCCGTCATCCGGTCCGTGACAGGCAAGTAACTGGTCACATCCTTTGTACGTACGAGATTAAGGGGAATAAGCCATGTGCCGGAAGGCTTGCTGACGGCAGAAAGTGTTTGCCCGCCTTCCAATGTGATATAGACGAGTGCGCCTTTTACCGGTTGGTTTGACACGGAGACGATCGTGCCGTATGCGGGTTCCAGATTCCCGCTTGGTGTAGTGAGTAGTGACCCGGTATGTACGGTATACGGAACATTGCCGTTAAGGTTTTTTTTGCCGTTGGAAAGAATGGTAATGCGGTAATCCATGTCCGGCGCGGCCAGTCGGTAGGTCACACTGTGTGTGAGATATTTCCCCTGGTCTTTAGTGTCCTGCTCGTCAAATATCACCTGGATTCCGTGGGATGTGTCGAAAGATAAGGCACCGGTGGCGGGAAGCTCTGTCGTCCATGATACCGTAAATGTCGTATCGGAGACGTTTGTTATTTGGACGTTGGAGGGTTGGATAGATCCCGATGCGGTTGTTACGGTGTGCGAGTACGATTCGGATCCGATTGCAATAACCCCGACGATGAGAATAACCATGAGTAGTCCGACAATCGTGGGTATTTTTTTCGGGAACCGCATAGCATTAATACTGTTTTTTGGTTTCGATTATTTGTATAACCCGGGAATCGAGTTTTGGCGATAACGGAACAATACTTTGAGTTGTCTGCGGGGCGACGGTCGTGGTTTTGACCGTTTTTAATACTTCAAAAAATACCCAGAGGGTAACGGTAAAAAAGGTGAATACGGATATGAGTAATAAATCCCGATCATTTCCCTGTGAGAGCGACGGCGTTTTCATGGTTATTTTGATAAATAGAATAATTTTAATTTTAGATCAAGTTTTATCTGGGTACCAGTAGGGGTTGCGCTGCCGGAAGCGACAGCTTCCGTTGAGCTTATTGGAGAAAAAAGCATCGAGGTTATTTGCATAATCCGGCGTACATTCAATATCCCCAGGGTGAAGGTTTTTATATCCGGGTATGCACCGGTTACAGACAGCGATATCGGAAAATTGGCAAGCTTATCGGAACCCGTTGCTTGTTGCTCTCCCTGCCCCGTGTCGTTCGTAAGCGGGAGGGATGAAATAGATATGGTTGTTATTGTTACCCGTGAATCAGCCGCGATGGCCTGCAAATCCCTGGCCGCACGTACGGCATCTGATGTCTCCGGAAGAGCCTGGTCTACAACCGGTAAATCCGGTTCAACCTCCTGATATGCGGCCTGTGCTTCAATAAGAGCTGAAATTTTATCCTCCATTTTTTTATTGAGGTCGGTTTTATCAGCAATTTCCCGCCTCAACGTAAAAATCGTCTGCATGGTCGGGCGGATTGCATACCATCCGAAGAGTGAGACCACAAGAAACGAAAAAATAATTGCCGTATATGCACGGGTTGCCGGTTTCTGGAGTGCCGGCTCCAGCGACTGGTAATACCGTTTATATCGTTTGTATTCTTCTTTATAGTCGAATGCCATGGTTAATTGCCTTTCTTGGGCCCGAATACCGCCCCGGTAAACGTAAATTGTATGCCGGTCGTCGGGCTCCGGTTGACATCACCGATTTCTACCTGGCTGAATATGCTTGAAGCCTGGAGGTTTGCAACCAGTTGTGCGAATCCTGCCGTAGTATTGGCAACAACGTCTCCGACGACGCTGTCCTCCGAGATTTTCAGCGTTTCCAAACGGGTGTCAACGGGCAGCATTGTCTCGATGGCACTGAGTGCGTTATTGGTTACCGGCGCAGCCGTCAGGAGCGTCTGCGTTTTTGTGAGCTTATCCTGGAGCGTCCGAAATTGCGTTTCAAAATCACGATTCGCATCTATGATTGCCTGTTTTTGCGATACCTCGTCATTGAGGTCCGTAAGCTTACGGTCTAAGCTGAAGCGGGAAATAAACGCCAACAGCACGATAATTTCCGTGCCGATCATGATGTAGCGTCCGTACGTTACGGCCCACGTCACGATTCTGCCGACCGGCGTATGTTCCATCTCCTCTTCACCGATTAAATTGACGGATGGCAGAACGGTAGTCATAGAACCAGTATAGCAAGTACGTCAGAAGAAACAAATTGGTCGGATTATTTCTTTGCAAGGAGCTTCGCGAGGCGCGCCTTTAGTCTGGCTGCTTTGTTCTTGTGGATTATATGCGTTTTGGCTGCTTTATCCAGTGCGGCAAAAACTTGTGTTAATGATTTTTGTGTCGGTTTTTTCCGCATGGATTTAACCAATTTTTGCAGCGCAGCATGTACGCGTTTGGTCTCCATGGTCCGTTTGCGGTCGTGTCGTAACTTTTTTTCTGCTTGTTTTGTGATCGGCATAGGCGTAAGTATAACAAAAAAATACAAGAATAGCTATAATAAACAGGATGAAGCGTTTCTGGGGGTTGTTTTCCAAAAAACAGCAGACGATAGGATCGGCGGCGGTGATATTGATTTCCATGGTGTTTACGTCGCGGGTTCTGGGCCTGGTCCGGGATCGCATGCTCAACGCCCGTTTTGCGCCGGATGAACTCGGGGTGTATTTTGCTGCATTCCGGCTCCCGAATCTCATATTTGAATTATTGGTTATGGGAGCCCTCACCAGCGCATTTATTCCCGTATTTACACGATATCTGACGGAGCATAACGAGAAAGAAGGGTTTGAGATTGCAGCAACGCTCATTAATATGAGCACCGTTGTCCTAGTCTTACTGGCGATTCCGCTCCTTCTTTTCACGAATCAACTTTCCCACTTTTTAGCCCCCGGATTTTCGCCGGACCAGGTAGCACGAATGGCAGAGTATACACGTTTTATGATCATGTTTCAGGTATTGCCGTTACTCATCGGGAATTTTTTTACGGGAATTTTACAATCGTACAATATGTTTTTGGTTCCCGCCATTGCACCGGTTGTCTACAACGTCGGTATTATCATCGGTATTATTACCCTTACGCCGATGTTTGGTCTCATGGCGCCGGTGTATGGGGTAGGCATCGGGGCAGGTTTGTTTATGTTAATCCAGTTGCCCCTGGTTATCCTGGTAGGATACCGGCACAGGTTGGCGTTTGACTGGCAAAATAAAGGCGTACGGGAAGTCCTGAGGCTTATTGGTCCGCGGACTTTAGGACTTGCGGTCTCACAGATTGACAGTACGGTAGATCTCATGCTGGCGTCCTTACTGGGAGCGCGCATGGTGACGGTATTTAATTTTGCACAGCAACTGCAGCAATTGCCGGTTGGACTCTTTGGTGTCAGTGTCGCTCAGGCGGCGTTACCCACGTTATCGGCGGCTTCTGCCAAACAAGACAGTGGAGAGTTTAAAAAGTCCGTGGTGTCGGCAATTCATCAAATTTTGTTTTTCGTACTCCCCGCATCGGCGCTGTTTATTGTACTTCGCATTCCCGTCGTCCGGCTGGTATTCGGCGCATCGCGATTTGATTGGGAGGCGACGGTGTTAACCGGCATGACATTATCCATGTTTGCCATCTCCATTTTTGCCCAGTCTATCGTGAACGTACTGGCACGCGGATTTTATGCGCTGTATGATACAAAAACTCCCGTTAAAATAAGCGTGATTTCAATTCTTACCAATACACTCCTGAGTCTTATTTTTATTAAAATATTCGGATTGCCGGTTTGGTCTCTGGGGTTATCGACGTCGATTGCAAGCATACTAAACGCGTTCATACTCTATATTGTATTGGACAAAAAAATCGGCGGATTTTCTAAAATGGAATTATTCCTTCCTGCAATAAAAATGTTTATCGCCGCAGTGGTTGCCGGCGTCGCCGTGTATTTTCCGCTCAAGCTGTTTGATCAGCTGGTTTTTGATACCACGAGGACAGTCGGACTGCTTCTTCTTACCGGAATTGCAGGGGGAGCGGGTCTTTTGACATATCTGTTACTGGCATGGCTATTTGACGTGAACGAAGTGAAATCCTTTATCGAGCTTATCCGCCGCGTACGGCGACCAAAAGCAGTGCTTTTGGAACCTGTCAACGAAGTGATAAACGGAGGCATTCAGGACAAGCTGTCGTAAACTTACGGGGTTTGTTTAGATAGTTCGAGGATCACCGCGTTTTGAGCCGACATGAACACTTGTTTTGTGAGAGCCGACGTCGTGGCAACCTCTGTAGTTTTAGTATCCGTCCCAAATAGATAGTGCATACGAAGCGTATACGTGCCGGGATCCAGATTTTTCCAGGTTACCGGAACGTTTTCCGTGTGGGAGCCGTTCCGGTCGAAATTAACTAAGAACGTCCTCACGACAGTAGTATTGATACTGGCAAACCCCGTGACCCACGACCCCTCACCGTAGAGTGCGAGTCGGTTTCCGGCCATCGCATCGATAAAATTGTAGACGTAATACCTTGGTTTTTTTGTCAGGCCATTGTCGGAATTTGTGATGAGCCCCCAGCCGATACCGTCCTGCTGGTTCGGTCCGTCAACGGGTTGGAAGGAAAAAAGATACCTGGGTCCGCCGGTAATCAATTGCCGTATTACGGCAATTGTGTGGGCGGCCGCATACTGCGTGCCATAGAGCGTACTTTTATCCCCGGTAAATCCGAACTCCGTAATAAGAAGCGGGATCAGCGTGTAGTTAGGGTACGGCAGTAACCAGGAGATGACGTCACGCTGGTTTTTATCGTACACTTTGGGATCAGCCTGATAGGTATGCCAGCTAAGGAAATTTAACCGATCACCGCTTTCGACTAATGCGGTTATCCATTCCTTGTAGAGTCCCGCTGTTCCCGGTCCGCCGAGGTAAAATGTACCCACATTTTGCGCAGTATTAGCCCCGACCGATGCGTAGTGGTAGAGCGTGAGATAATTTTTGTCCCCGTAGTATTTCCAGCCGCCGAATTGCGTCAGGTCAGGCTCATTCCACACTTCATAGTAGATGCCGCTGATATTTTTTTCTGCGCGCCCGCTGTAATGTTCGATCGTCTTCTGGACGAGAAGAGCCCACTCATTCCAGTCATTGGGGATGTTCACGATATTGCCGTCTTTGGCAATAACCTGCGGCATATAGGAAAGCGCAAGGAGCGGTTTGGCGCCGGTTGAGAGTATCGAGTTGACTGCGGTATCGAGCCGGGTAAAGTCAAATGTCAAAGCGCTGCCGTCCTTTCCGACGACATTATAAAGATCATACAAATGATCAAGCCGGATGACCTTGGGTTTGAGCGCGCGGATATCGGTAACGACCGGAGCAAGCATATCTTTAGATTCTTCGCCTCCCTGGGCAAACGCATGATAAAAATCCGTATTGATAGGTTCCAGAACCGCTTTAGTGTCAACGGTGATATTGGCTGTAGTTCCGGTTGCCTGGGTAATGAGCACGACGATATTTTGGACTGCGAGTACCATAAGCGGCAAAAATACAAGAAGTGCTAAAACGGAAATAATCGATATCGTTTTTGGCTTGGTGCGTTGTGTTAAAAATGCCATACAAGTACACCTGATGAGATAAGTAATATCCCCAAACCCACGATGAGCAGGGTGGTTTGGATGGTTCCGGATATAGGTATAGCGCTTATTGACGCATCGGTTGTGTCGGTTCCACCAGCGCCCGCGACGACAAACGTGGTTGTTGCTGTTTGTGTCGTTCCTGTTGCATCCTGGGCGCTGGCGACCACGCTGTGAGGTCCGGGATCCAGCGGGGTCGTGGGAGTATAAACCCAATTGCCGTTTGCGTCGGCGGTAACCGTCACTGTTGTTCCCGCATCGGAATGGATAAAGATAGTGACAGTAGTGCCCGGAGGCGCTTTGCCGCTGATAAGAGGTTGGGATGTGGTTACATCAGCGTTTTCTTCTGGCGAAAGGATTTGTAATGCTGTTGCCGATGCCGCGGCACTGTCGGAGGCGGGCAGTGTTGGGGTTAGGGTCGGCGTGAGAGTCGGGGTTAGTTCTGCCGTTGGGGTTGCCGTCGGGGTCACACCGGATGTAAAGTTGGCGCCGGTTGAATTGGCGTCGGTGATAGTAATTTTTGCAGGAGTCGTGCCGACTAAGACATTTGCCGTGGGTTCATCAAGTCCTCCGGCAAATGTATTGGATGCAAACTGAACGACCGCAGGGGTAAGGTTATTTGTGGCCTCTTTTGCCGTAAACGTGATGACGGCGATTGTGCCGCGCGCTGTAATCGGCTGTGCGTTACTGGCTGCTCCTACTTTAATTGAAGCGGTGCCGTTTTCTATAATGCCGGAGTTGAGTACCCTCGGAGCGCTTGGGCCATTCGTAATGGTTTTTGCTTCGAGTTTCGTCGGATCATATGTAAGATATATATTAGCGGAGACCACCTGATTGGTTCCCGGGTCGATATCTACGTTGAGTTTGAAATTGGAGCCTCCGACATTTACCGTTTGTATAGCCGGTGTGAGAGTAAGGGTGGTCGCCGGTGCGGCACGGGTTCTAATATCCTGCTGTTGACCCAAAAAAAATATCGTAGCGGGTATCCCGAGAAGCAGTAAGCCAATAACAATATACAGAAGCACTTTTTTCATCCGTACATCCATTATTGCCCTATTTATCGAGATATCGCAAGAGGGCAGACAGGGTCTTGACATGAGTTAGCACTCGATGTATATTACTGCTAACATGGATCAGGTAAAAGATTTATCACCCCGCCAAATACAAATCCTCAAAGCAATTATTGAGGAATATATTGCCACCGCGGAACCTGTGGGTAGCGAAACATTGGACAAAAAATATAATCTTGGTGTGTCTCCTGCCACGATACGGAACGAAATGATGCGTCTGACAGAGCTCAAAATGCTCAATCAACCACATACGTCGGCGGGCCGCAGTCCCACGCCCGCGGCGATGCGCTATTACGTCGACCACCTCATGAAAACCAAAGACATGTCGGTGGCGGACGAAGTGGCGGTGAAAGAAAAAATCTGGGAATATCGCCAGGAAGTGGATAAGCTTCTTCGTGAGGCGACCAAAACGCTTGCGGAAAAAACCAAAACCCTGGCAATTACGGCCACAAAAGACGGCGATCTCTATTATGCAGGAGCTGCAAACCTCCTGGATATGCCGGAATTCTATGATTATGAGCTGACGCACCACTTACTGGCGACTCTCGACCAGTTTGGATTTTGGTGGGAGCTATTGGAGCGCGATACCGATGTGTTTGAAATATTTTTAGGCGAAGAAATTGCAGCACGAAGTGTACTTTCACAATGCGGCATTGTGTTCGAAAAATTCAATTCCCCGCATGTATCAGGCGCCATCGGTGTGGTCGGACCGTCGCGACTGAACTATTCTGCCGTCATTCCGTTTGTCCGGTATATGGGAGGACTCATCGGCGAATTTACGAGGTCATGGTGATGTATGAAAAAGAAGCATGATGCAGAGACGGTAGATTGGAAGTCAAAGTATCTGCGGGCGCTGGCGGATTACCAAAATTTAGAAAAACGCACGCAGGCGGAAAAGCAGGAAATTAGAAAATATGCGGCAGAGGCTGTAACGGCGCGACTTTTGCCCGCATTGGATACGCTGACGAAGGCGTCAACACACGTAAAAGATACAGGGCTGGAACTGGCGCTCAAAGAATTATATGCGGTGTTATCAGAGCAGGGTGTCCGGAAAATTGAGGTTCTAGGTAAACCATTTGATCCGCACCAGATGGAATGTATTGAAGTTGTGGCGGGGAAAGATAATATAGTTATGGAGGAATTATTGCCGGGATACCGGTTACACGATAAAATATTGAGAGTAGCACAAGTAAAAGTAGGAAAAACATTAGTCTCGCAAGAGGTATAAGGAGGTATATATATGTCTAAAATTATCGGAATCGATTTAGGTACAACAAATTCCTGTGTAGCCGTCATGGAAGGCGGCGCCCCGAAAGTCATTCACTCCCTGGAGGGGAGAAATGTGTTTCCGTCGGTCGTGGATCCGATTAAAAATATTGTCGGAGATGTGGCCAAGCGTCAGGCGGTTCTCAATCCCCAGGATACGATTTTTTCCGTCAAACGGCTTATGGGCCGCAAGTTTTCCGATGCCAGCGTCCAATATGATATAAAATGGCTGCCGTATACGATCAAATCCGGCAAAAACGGCATGGCAATTGTCGTTGTTGAAGGCAAAGAGTTTACTCCGCAGGAAATTTCCGCAAAAATACTTGCCAAAATCAAAGCGGATGCCGAAAAATATCTCGGGGAAACCGTGACGCAGGCCGTCATTACCGTGCCCGCATATTTTGATGACTCCCAGCGCCAGGCCACTAAACAGGCGGGGGAAATAGCAGGCCTTGAAGTGATGCGTATTGTGAACGAACCGACCGCTTCTGCGCTTGCCTATGGGTTAGACAAGAAAAACTCCCATACGATTGCAGTATACGATCTCGGCGGCGGTACGTTTGATATTTCCATTCTGGAACTCGGAGACGGTGTGTATGAAGTGAAAGCCACCAACGGCGACACACATTTGGGCGGCGATGACTTTGATAAGCGGATTATGGATTACATTGCCGACGAGTTTAAGAAAGACAACGGCGTAGATCTGCGGAAAGACCCGCAGGCGCTGCAGCGGATCAGAGACGCGGCAGAGAAAGCAAAGATAGAGCTTTCTAGTTCTATGGAGGCGGAGATTAATCTGCCGTTTATCACCCAGGGAAAAAACGGACCGCTTCATTTGGTGATGAAAATCACGCGGGCAAAGCTGGAATCGCTGGTCGGCGATCTTATTACCAAGACTATCGATCCGGTTAAGAAATGTTTGGCCGATGCCAAGAAGACAACCAAAGATATTGATGAAATTGTGTTAGTGGGCGGTATGACCCGCATGCCGAAGGTTGTGGAGACGGTGAAAAATTTCTTCGGCAAGACGCCAAACCAATCCGTCAATCCGGACGAGGTGGTCGCCGTTGGCGCAGCGGTGCAGGCGGGCGTTCTTACGGGCGAGGTCAAAGATGTCGTTCTTTTGGATGTCACACCCCTGACACTTTCCGTAGAGACATTGGGCGGAGTGTCGACGCCGATGATCGCGAGAAATACGACCGTCCCGACCAGTAAAACGGAAATTTATTCGACAGCCGCGGAGTGACGGTTGATATTGATGCCAACGGCATTTTAAACGTGGCCGCCAAAGATAAGGCGACCGGTAAAGCGGCCAATATCCGTATTACCAATTCAACAGGACTCTCGAAAGAGGAAGATGAAAAAATGAAAGCGGAAGCCGAAGCCAATGCCGCCATGGACACTGAGAAGAAAGATAAAATTGAGGCCAGAAACAAAGCGGACAACATAATTTATGTAGCCGAAAAAACCCTGAAAGACTCGGGTGATAAAGCAACGGATGATAAGACAGCGGTGAGGGAAAAAGTGAAAGAGCTGAAGGAAATTCTTGATACCGGCAGCAAAGAAGAGTTGGAAACCAAAACCAATGAGCTTTCCGAAGCGGTCCAGAAAGTGGGAGCGGCGATGTATAAGGACAATCCGCCAGCTGGCGGACCAACCGGCACCCCACCCGGCGAAGAGCCGAAGGCAGAAGATAAAAAAAATGATAAAAAAGTTGAGGAAGGGGAAGTAGTAAGTTAATAATCAAACAATCTAATAATCAAATGGGCGCGCGAAAGCGCGCCTAATTGATATACTAGGAATATTCTATGGCGACGAAACGCGATTATTACGAAATATTGGGGCTTACAAAATCCGCTACAACTGCGGAAATTAAAGCTGCGTACCGCAAGCTTGCGTTAGCGTGGCATCCGGACAGGAATAAAGCCGCTAATGCACATGAAAAATTTAAGGAAATAAATGAAGCATATGCTGTGCTTTCCGATCCGAAGAAAAAAGAAACATATGACCAATTCGGTCATGCCGCTTTTCAGCCTGGGGCCGGAGGTTTTGGCGGACAGCCTGGTCAGGGACCATTCGGTGGAGGATTCCGGCAGGGGCCGTTTCAATATTATTATTCCACCAACGGAGATCAAGGAAGCAATCCATTCGGCGGCGGCGAAGATTTTTTTGACCCGTTTGAGATTTTTGAACAGTTTTTTGGTGGGGGATTCTCCGCCAGAGGCGGACGGGGGGCGAGGCATCGGGAATCGTATGAACTATCCATCGATTTTATGGATGCCGTAAAAGGCGCTACCCGCGAAATCCATGTACCGAGAGGTGAAGCCGGTGACGGGAGTGTTAAAAAAACCATTAAAATTCCGGCGGGCGTGGAGACGGGGTCCCGCATCCGATTTGACGATTTTGATATTGTTTTGGAAGTCAAACCGAGCCGTGAGTACAAGCGAGAAGGTAATGATCTTATTGTTGAGCACGAAATTACGTTTTCTCAGGCGGCACTCGGTGCTATCGTTGACGTGCCGACGATTGACGGGCCCCTTAAAATCCGTATCCAACCAGGAGTCCAACCGGGCACATTAATACGCCTTCATGGGAAAGGCGTGCCGCACGTGCGTGGCAGTGGCCGCGGCGACGAATACGTCCGTATCCAGCTTCACGTGCCCACGCGCCTTACGCACCGGCAGAAAGAATTACTGGAAGAGCTGGAGCGCGGTTGACGGCTAGCTAAAGCGTGCTATAATAGGTGGGTTACAGGTGAGGTGGGGAGACCCGCCTTTTTTTATAAAAAGTCAGAGAGGATACTACTATGCCGGCAACAGTAAAAAGTGAATTCAGTTTAGCGTTAAACCAGGTAGCCACGGAACGTGGGATTGATCCTACTGTGGTTATCGAAACCATCAAAGCCGCGATTTTGGCTGCCTACCGTAAGGACTACGGCGGCGGCATTACCGAAGTCACCGAGCTCGAACAGTACGTTGTTGACCTTAATCCCGATACGGGTGAAGCGAAAATTTCCAAAGACGGTAAAGACATTACACCTCCGGGATTCGGCCGGATTGCAGCCCAAACCGCCAAACAAGTCATCCTCCAGCGTATACGTGAAGCGGAAAAACAATCAGTATTGGCGGATTTCCAGACTAAAATCGGTACGATTGTGCAGGGTATGGTACTTCGCTTTGATGGCCCTAATATCATTGTCGATATCGGCCGCGCCCAGGCAGTGATGCCGGTCGCCGAACAGAGCCAAGGGGAGCGTTATCACCTAAACCAACGACTGACATTTTATGTAGAAGGCATACAGGAAACCATGCGCGGCAACGAAATTATCGTTTCGCGTGCGCATAAAGGATTAGTAGAAGGACTCTTTAAACGCGAGGTTCCCGAAGTGGCCCAGGGAGCGGTAGAGTTCCGCGTTATCGCCCGCGAGGCCGGCGGACGCACAAAAGTTGCAGTATTCTCCAAACAGCCGGGTGTGGATCCGGTAGGGAGCTGTGTCGGGCAAAAAGGCGTGCGCGTGCAGGGAGTCATCAGCGAATTAGGCGGCCAGGAAAAGGTAGATATTATCCAATGGAGCGATGACCCTAAAATATTTATTATGTCCGCACTGGCCCCGGCAAAGGACATGGAAGTAAGCCTGAACGAAGAGAAAAAGTCGGCAGAAGTCTTAGTTCCCGATGATCAGCTCTCTTTGGCTATCGGCCGCGACGGGCAAAATGTACGGCTCGCTGCGAAACTTACCGGATGGAAAATTGATATCAGAGGAAAAGGAATTCCTGAAGCACCAGTTGAAACTAAAGTAGAAGCACCAGCGGTTTCAAATCCGCCAGCCGGCGGAGAATAAGTATGAAACGCTGGGGTATTTTTTCAATATATGAAGAAAAAGAAAACAGAAGCACAAACAC
The DNA here is from genome assembly GCA_026396845.1 of Candidatus Gottesmanbacteria bacterium. GTDB lineage: Bacteria > Patescibacteriota > Microgenomatia > UBA10105 > UBA927 > XYB1-FULL-47-11. The sequence continues at coordinate 10,484 of JAPLWC010000010.1, read as the reverse complement.
TCTTGAGGCCGCCGATTGTGGCGGTATTGGGTCACGTTGACCACGGAAAAACCACACTTCTTGATACTATCCGGAAAACTCATGTTGCAGCCCATGAATATGGCGGCATCACTCAACACATAGGCGCCTACCAAATACACAATATTACGTTCATTGATACTCCTGGTCATGAGGCGTTTGCCAAGATGCGCAGCCGCGGGGCGCACGTTGCAGATATCGCACTTCTTGTGGTTGCCGCGGATGACAGTGTGATGCCCCAGACCAAAGAATCCATTGAGCAAATTAAGGCATCCGGCGCGTCCATGATAGTCGTCATGAATAAAATTGATTTACCGACAGCCATGCCCGACAAAGTTAAGTCTGACTTAGCTAAAAACGGTGTGCAGGTTGAAGGGTTTGGCGGCGACATTCCCGTGGCACTGGTTTCCGCCAAAACAGGGAAAGGAGTGCCCGAACTTTTGGAACTTATATCGTTGGTTGCTCAAATGAAAGGATTAGATTTTGCGCCCGAAGCGCCATTGGAAGCTGTTGTTATCGAAACCCGTTTAGATAAAGGGAAAGGGATGGTTGCGACAGTCATCGTGAAGAAAGGAACGCTCAAATTCGGGACGCTGCTTTTTGAAGGCGCTAAGCAGGTGGCCAGAGTCCGGGCCATGTTTGACGAATACGGGAAGGCAGTCGCTCAGGCGGGGCCGGCACGACCGGTTGAAGTATTAGGGTTTACCACGCTTCCAGTAGTCGGATCGGTACTTCGAACTGATATATATCTGGAACAGAAACCCCAAGAGGCTGTTGTTCAAAATGCGCCGTTCACTGCAGAAAACTTGCCTGACTGGCTTAAACCCGTCGCGGAGCAGGAAGGCAGGAAATTGACGGTCATCCTTAAAGTCGATACTGCCGGATCCTTGGAAGCGATCATTGCCGCACTTCCGAAACAGATTGAGCTGGTTACTGCCGGAATCGGGGATATAAACGAAGCGGATGTCCTGACGGCTAAATCCGCAAAAGCGATTATTGTGGGATTTAATGTGAAATGCTCCCCGTCGGTTGAAAAATTGGCAATAGCGGAAAAAGTTGTTTTCCGTATCTATAGCATCATTTATGAGCTTCTGGACGAGCTTACCGAAGTGGTTTCGGGACTCAAAGAAGTGCTTGCTGTGGAACGGGAATTAGGTACGGGCACGGTGATTGCGGAGTTTCCGTTTGAGAAATCCCGGATCGCCGGCACCAAGCTGGTTTCCGGTCGGCTTGCCCGTGGGGATACGGTCAAAATCATGCGCGCTGAGGCTGAAATTGCCCGCGCCAGGATTAAATCCGTACGCCGCGGCAAGGAAGATACGACAAAAGTGGATAAGGTAGGTGTCGAATGCGGGATCCTTTTTGATAAAAAAGTTGATTTTGCGCTCCAAGATGCTATAATCGCCATAACAACGTAGACTAAGTTATAGGCTACTTCAAATTTTTAATTTTAAATTTTTAATTTTTAATTAATTTCTAAAATTTAATATTTAATAATTGATTGAAAATTTTAAATTGTAAATTGAGAAAATATGGATGTACAACAAGACATCACAAAGGTCAAGGAACTTTTAGACAAATCCGAGAATGTTTTAATCGTTACCCACGAACATCCGACGTTTGACAGCATCGGCAGTTCACTTGCGTTATATTTGGGTCTTGAAAGCCTCGGGAAAAAAGTGAGTATTGTGTGTCCGGATGCAATGACGGTTGAAATGTCGGGTTTCGTACGTGTCAATAAATTTGCGGCTGACTTGGCCCGCAAAAATTTCATTATATCCCTCGATTATGAGGAAGGGTCCATAGAAAAAGTCAGCTATAATATTGAAGGCAACAAATTTAATCTCGTTGTCGAGCCGCGGACCGGACATGCCGGATTTTCACAGGATAAGGTCCATTATTCCAATAGCGGGACTACGGCGGACCTCATTTTTGCCGTGGACACGATTCACCTCGGCGGCTTGAAAAAAGTTTTTGAAGAAAATAGGGAATTATTCTCCGGCAAGACCGTTGTGAATATCGACCGGCATCCGAATAATGCCCAGTACGGCCAGATAAACATTGTTGATGCGGAAGTTTCGTCTACCGCCGAAGTTGTTTCGCAGTTTCTCTCCGGTATCGGCGTGAGGCTCACTGCTGATATCGCAACAAATGTATTAAACGCACTCTATAGCGCCACCAATGCATTCCAGTCTCCCCATGTCGGCGCACAGGCATTTGAGCTTGCGGCCGCGTGCGTTAAAGCCGGCGGGAAGCGGTTTTGGAAACCGAGTGCGCAGGAAGAAGTGCCGGCGGCGGAAACAGTTGCGACGCCGGTTGTTGAATCTAAAAAGCCAGTTGTAGAAACGCCGCCTGACTGGCTCAAACCCAAAATCTACAAGAGCTCAAATTTAATTTGACAATATCGACTTTAGGTTTATAATACGCGCTATTATGGAAATGAACGAAGGCGACCCTATTCGAAAAAGAACCGACGGCACTGTCTTAACTCTTGATCTGGCTTTGAGGTTGAATGAATTTGCAGTTGTTATTCCAGGTGAGACAAGGTTAGATGATTTAATTGAAATTAAATCTTTTCAGGCAGTAGAGTCTCATGTTCGAAAGTGGTTTGAGGCGTTATCAACATTGGATTATTCCCAGCGTGGACAAATAATTCGTACATTGTCAGCTTTTTATAGAAGTGGGATTGAGACAGTTGAGCAAATACGGGAGCTACCCAATATGGATCCAAAATATATTAGAGGATTAATAGATATTGATCATGTGCGTTATGGTTTTGCTAAGCAGCTTTTTCCGGTTCCTCAGACAAATATCACCCGTTGAAAAAAGAGACGGTTTGTGGTAAAATACCTCCATTGGAGCGCAAAAATGCTCCATTTTGAACTTATATGGCTACGAAAGCAAAAACCACGGTAAAGCCCACCTCCGCTAAAGCTACGGCGGGTAAAAAAGCTGTGAAAGCTCCCAAAGTAAAGAAAGCAGTTAAGAAAGTCGCAGAAGTCGTGCCGACGCCGAGCGAGGAAAAACTGGAAGTGATTGCGAAGTTTCAGGTAAAAGAGGGGGATACGGGGAGTCCCGAGGTGCAGGTAGCACTGTTGACCAAACGGATCGAAAAGTTGGTTGGACATTTAAAAGCCAATCCGTCCGATAACCATTCCCGCAGGGGTTTGCTGGGTATTGTGAGCAAACGCCGACGGCTTTTAAACTATCTCGGAAAGAAAGACGCCAAACGCTACAAGGACATTTCAGCCAAACTCGGTTTGGGGAAATGACTTTAAGGTAAAAGTGTAGTATAATGTGTATTAGGGAATAGAAAGAAGTGTGATGGCATGAGTCCGCCAGCTGGCGGATTGATATTATCCCACTTCCTTTCGTTCCCCGAGAATAATTTCATGTCAAAAAAAATCGTTAAGAAATCCATTGAAGTAGGCGGAAGAACACTTTCGCTTGAGGTCGGCCGGTTTGCCGAGCAGGCGTCGGCTGCAGTTCTGGCGCGGTACGGGGACACCATGGTATTGGCAACTGTTACCGCCTCCAGCCGCGAGACAACGCTTGATTATTTCCCGCTTTCCGTTGAATACGTCGAGCGCCTTTATGCCGGCGGACGCATCAAAGGTTCGCGTTGGGTAAAGCGCGAAGGACGGCCATCGGATGATGCTGTTCTAGCGGGCAGGGTTATCGACCGTTCGATCCGGCCGCTGTTCCCCAAATCATACAAACATGACGTGCAGGTAATTATTACGGTACTTTCCGTTGACGGAGAAAATGATCCGGATGTGATGGGACTGGTCGCCACGTCGGCAGCCATTGCCATTTCTCCCATCCCGTGGAATGGGCCCGTGTCGGGCGTTCGGATGGGATATGTTCATGCGGACCCGCCTGGCGGCGAGGCCGGCGGAAACGAAGGGACGCTTATTGTTAATCCGCGTATTTCAGAGCAGGCGATCAGTGATTTTGATTTCGTCGTTGCATCCAACAAAGATAAAGTGGTCATGCTTGAAGGCGGTTTTTGTGAAACGCCTGAGGAAACGGTGGAGGGTGCCATTACGATGGCCAAAGACGCCAACAAAAAAATTATCGGATGTATTGAAGAGTTGGTTGAAGAAGTCGGAAAAACAAAGGTAACGGCTCCGGCGGCAACAGAAACAGAAGAGCTTAAAGCAAAAATCGTTAAAGACTATAAAAAGGAAATGGAATCGGCATTTGCTAAGAAAGCGGAAAAAGAATTCGGCGGTGACGAAGTAATAGCATTGGCCAAGACCATTGCAGAAGCATACGGCAAAGATTATACGCAAAAAGCCATAGAGGAAGCGCTTGATGCATTGTTTAAAAAACAGGTGCGCGACAACATCCTCACAAAAGAAAAACGATTTGACGGGAGAAAGATTGATGAAATCCGGCCTATTTCAGCTGAGGTAGGACTTTTACCGAGAACTCATGGCAGCGCGTGTTTCGCGCGCGGCCAGACCCAAGTTTTGACTGTCGCCACACTGGGTACTCCATCGTTGGAGCAACTGATCGAGAGTCCGACAGGAGAAGAATCGAAGCGGTATATCCATCATTACAGCATGCCGCCGTATTCTGTCGGTGAAACCGGCCGTGTGGGCACACCCAGCCGACGTGAGATAGGACACGGAGCATTAGCAGAGCGGGCACTTCTGTCCGTTATTCCTGCCGAAGATGAATTTCCGTACACGATCCGCCTGGTATCCGAAGTTATGTCCAGTAATGGCAGCACTTCCATGGCGTCTACCTGCGCTTCCACTCTTGCGCTTATGGATGCCGGGGTCCCGATTAAAGAACCTGTCGCAGGTATTTCGATCGGTCTCATGTCGGATAAAAAGAAATTTGTTTTGCTTACCGATATCATGGGGATCGAAGATTTTGCCGGCGACATGGACTTTAAAGTGGCAGGCACGAAAAACGGAATCACCGCGATACAACTGGATATGAAAATTGACGGGTTGTCGGATGAAATTATTGAAGGAACATTTGAAAGGGCAAAAGTTGCGAGGCTGAAGATTTTAGAGAAAATGCTTTCCGTTCTCGCGGCCCCCCGCAAGAGTCTGTCCCAATATGCACCCAAGGTGCAGGTCGTGAAGATTCCGGTTGAAAAAATCGGAGAAGTTATAGGTCCCGGCGGGAAGATGATACGGAATATTATAGCCACGACCGGAGCCACGGTGGACGTTGAGGATGACGGTTCAGTAATGATTTCCGGCGTTGATCAGGCAGCCGTTCAAAAAGCAGTTGATTGGGTGACAGGGTTGACGCGCGAAGTGGCGGTAGATGAAGAGTTTGAAGGCGAAGTGAAACGAATTCTTCCGTTCGGTGCTTTTGTAGAAATTCTGCCGGGTAAAGAGGGTATGGTACACGTGTCGCAAATGTCCACGGGGTATGTCAATAAGCCGGAAGAAGTCGTGAAAATCGGCCAAAAAGTGCATGTGAGGGTAATGGAAGTGGATGATATGCATAGAATTAATTTGTCCATGCTTTTCGGCGAAGACGCAAAGAAAGTACCCCAGCGCGAACGGCGCGAACCAAGTTTCCGACCGCGCGGCCGCGGCCCCCGAAGATTTTAGTACTGTCATTCCCTCGACTTCGCTTGGGATGACTGATAAGATAAATGTATGTCCAAGTTGAGTGATGAAGTGATCGGTCTTCGTAAAAAAATCGCAGAATCCCACGTTCCCGGTGATATGGAAGCACGCATTGTCGGCAACTTGGAGGAAATTTCCCGGCTGGAAAACGACATTACTGCCCGAGTCCACATCGAACAAATGCTCCGGTATATCGATTGGGTCGTGGCACTCCCATGGAATACACGGACCCAAGACATCCTGGATATTGCCAAGGCTAAAGAAATTTTGGACAAAAATCATTACGGTCTTACGCCGGTCAAAGACAGTATTTTGGAATATTTATCAGTCCTGAAACTGAATAAAGATCAGGCTATGCTAGGCCGTCGCGCGCCGATCTTGTGTCTGGTCGGTTTAGTCGGAACCGGCAAGACGACGCTTGCGAAATCCATTGCCCAATCTATGGGCAGACGGTTCGTCCGTATTCCGTTCGGGGGGATGAGTGATTCGCTGGAACTTCGCGGCCAGTCGCGTGTACGGCCGGACGCGGAAATCGGGTTAGTTCTCAAAGGGCTCCGGTTTGCCGGCAGCAAAAATCCGGTCATGCTTTTGGATGAAGTTGACCGTGTCGCGGAAACCGCGCGCGGAGACATTATGGGCGTTTTAGTTGAACTGTTGGATCCGGAACAAAACGTGGCATTTACGGATCATTATTTAGATTACCCGTTTGATCTGTCCGACGTACTTTTTATTGCAACGGCAAATAACACGGAACACATTGCAACCGCGGTATTAGATCGCCTTGAACCTATTCAAATGCCTTCCTACACAGATGAGGAAAAAATAAAAATTGCTAAGGATTATGTGTTGCCACAACTCATGCGTCAGTCTGGGCTCACGCCAGAAAACCTTACGATTGATGATGCTATTTGGTCCAAGTTGGTCCGGCCGCTCGGATACGATGCCGGCATCAGGAGTTTAGAGCGCACTATAAACGGCATCTGCCGGCGCGTTGCGCGTATGATAGTAGAAGGTAAAGGGAAAAGCGTCCATATAGACGAAAATAATATAAAAGATTTTGTAGAAAGCTACTAGTATGAAATTTAACCCATGGAATAAACAAAAAAGGATTCAAAGTAAAGTATTTACCGGTTCATCCTCAACCGGCAAAGATAGTGTCCGGATAATCCCGCTCGGCGGGGTTTCCCGATGAAGACATGTACGGCGTGGATTTGGTTTTGCCGGACGTACGGTATTTGGCAGACAAAAAACAATATATCCGCGGATTGGTGTTTACGCATGGTCATGATGACCATATAGGAGGCATCGCGTATTTATATCCAAAATTAACCCGTATTCCCATGTGGGGCACACGCCTCACCGCCGCGTTTGCCAATATAAAATTAGAAGAGGCAAAGATAAAAGCCCGTGTCACCCCGGTAGAATTTAACCAGACGTTACGGATTGGTCCGTTTACCGTATCGTTTGTCCGCATGACGCACTCGGTGCCGGATACGGCCAATTTGATTATCGAAACGCCGGTCGGTATTTTTTATCACGGTAGCGATTTCAAGTTTGACTTTGACCCGCTCGACGGTAAAAAGTCGGAACTGGATAAGATTAATGCAGCGGGTAAACGGGGCGTTCTTACGCTGTTAACCGATTCATTAGGAAGCGAACGGCCGGGATTTACCCCTTCAGAACAGGTCGTAGGAGAAACGCTTGAGAAAGAAATAGCCTTATGTACCGGCAAATTTATTTTTACGACCCAGTCGTCAAATATTTCCCGGATTCAGCTGGCGATAGAAATAGGTCTTGCGCACGGCAGAAAAATTGCATTCTTTGGGAGAAGCATGGACCAAAACGTCGAAGCGGCACTGAAACTGGGCTATATGCGGTTTCCCCGTGAGTCGGTCATCCGTGATGCAGACCTCAAGCGTTTGCCGTTGATCAAACAGTTTTTAATCGCAGCCGGCGCACAGGGACAAGCGTCTTCAGCGCTTAACCGTATGGCCAATGATAATCATAAGTTTGTCCGCATTGAGGAAGGGGATACGGTGGTGTTTTCGGCTGACGCCATACCGGGAAATGAAGGAAGCGTCGCGGCGATCATTGAACAGTTATATCGGAAAGGTGCGCGGGTGGCATATTCGGATATTATGGAAGATCTGCATGTATCCGGTCACGGCTCACAGGGAGACTTGATGCTGTTGCTTTCGGCTTTGGGGCCCAAATATATTTTCCCGATCGGGGGGACCTACCGGCATATTATGCAATATCGTCGGCTCGCGCTCGATTTGGGGTACGATAAGCGCGACGTGCTTATTCCTGAAGAAGGACAAATTGTGGAGTTTAAACGGGACGTCCCGCCGCGCGTTGTCGAAACGCTTGAACTTGAAAATGTGATGATAGACGGGCTCGGGGTGGGAGATGTCGGGAATGCCGTACTTCGTGACCGCCAAACGATAGCCACAGACGGCATTGTCGTGGTTGTTGTCCCGATGGAAAAATCGACAGGGCGCGTTACTGCTGAACCTGATATTATCTCCCGGGGATTTGTGTATATGAAAGAATCAGGTGAATTATTGAATAAAGCAAAGCGTGTGGTATCGGAGTCCCTACGGTTGAAGAAAGGCCGTATCACCGATTGGCGGTTTGTGCGATCGCAGCTTAGTGAAAACCTCGAGAAGTTTTTGCTGCGCGAAACCGGCCGCCGACCTCTCATCGTGCCGGTGATTGTAGAAGTGTAATCACCCCCAGGTTGAACTCAGCGTTATTTCCACCTATACTAGTTCCATGGTCAGAAAGTGGGGCAGACGCCGTCATTATCACAAACGGAGTCCGTTTAAATTAAAACTCAAAAAGCAAACGGTCTACACAGTGGGGGCTATATGGCTTTGGCTGTTTGCTGCGATCATCACTCTTTCTTTTTTCGGTGAAGGACCGCTTTTCACGAGACTCCGGGAGGAATTGACCATCCACGTCGGATGGGTTATGTACGGCTTGCCGCCGTTTCTCGTGGCACTCTCGTTTCTTTTTTTCAAAATCAAATCCGACATCGGCAAGCCCAATGTTCCGTTCGGATTGGGGATACTTCTTTTGTCACTATTGGGACTTACACAAGCAGGTATATTGGGCGATTCAATATGGAATATGGTATCCGGATATCTGTCGACGGAGGGGGCGGTACTGTTTTATTTGGCACTGTTAGTGATCGGATTCATGGTTTTGTTTAATGCGTCGCTCGATAGAATCGTTAATTTCATTATCGTCGGCGGGCAGACAATTGTGGATGCGATGGGTAACTTTTTTGGTAAAGTTTTTGCCAAAAAGGAACCGCCGATCTTCGGTCAGGAAAAACTACCGCTTCGGATTAAAGGTCAGTATGATGAAAAACCATTAATCAAATCGCCGATGGTATTGCCGCCGGTTCCGGCAAAATCTGCGGCACCCGATGCCAAAAAATCGGATCTGACAATCAACAATCCCATGACGACGCAGGCGCAGGACATGTCAATGTGGGAATATCCGCCGCTTTCCCTTCTTTCCGACGGTCCCGGGCAAAAAGCTGACCGCGGAGATATGCATAAAAACGGGTCCACGATAGAAAAAACACTTGAAAGCTTCGGTATTACGGCAAAAGTTCGGGAAGTAAATCCCGGTCCGGCTGTCACTCAATATGCCATAGAACTGGCAATGGGTACCAAAGTATCCAAAATTACCTCACTTTCCAGCGACCTGGCACTTGCCCTCTCCGCGCCGACCGGTCAGGTCAGAATAGAGGCGCCCATACCGGGACGTAATCTCGTAGGTATAGAAATACCCAATCGGGGATTGGAATTTGTCACCCTCAAAAAAATGCTCTCATCCGATGCCATGCGTAAGGCAAAAAGTAAACTTACCGTTGCCCTCGGTTTGGATGTATCAGGGAACGAGATTATAGCCGATATCGGCAAGATGCCGCATGTGTTGGTTGCCGGTACTACCGGATCCGGAAAATCTGTCCTCATCAATTCATGGATTGCGTCACTTCTGTTCCGCACGAATCCTTCGGAAGTACGGCTCATTATGGTTGATCCTAAACGGGTAGAACTGACCGGATATAACGGAATCCCGCACTTACTGACGCCTGTGATCGTTGAACCGGATAAAATACTTTCGGCGCTTCGGTGGACCATGACGGAGATGGAAAACCGGTATAAAAAATTTGCGGAAGTGGGTGTCAGAAATATCGACGGGTTTAACGACCTATCCGGATTCCAGGCGATGGCGTATATTATCATTTTCATCGATGAGCTTGCGGATCTTATGGCGTACGCACCGGTCGAAGTAGAGGATACGATTTGCCGGCTCGCACAAATGGCCCGGGCAACAGGGATTCATTTGGTACTATCCACGCAACACCCCAGCGTTGAAGTCATTACCGGTCTTATCAAGGCAAACATGCCATCGCGCATCGCATTCAGTGTGTCCTCAATGATCGACTCCCGCGTGATTCTGGATATGCCCGGTGCGGAGAAATTACTCGGCCGCGGCGACATGCTCTATATTCCGGTAGATCAATCCAAACCGAGCCGTATTCAGGGAACCTATGTATCCGAACATGAAGTCGAAAAAATTGTTGAGTTTCTCAAGAATAAAAACGCTGCAGTTCAGTATACGGAAGAGGTTACAACTCAGCCGATCGGGAGTCTCAAAAGAGGTATTGCCGGCACGGCGGACGGCCACGACCCGTTGTTTGAAGATGCGTTGCGCCTCATTTGTCAGCATGATAAAGCGTCTGCGTCACTTTTACAGCGGCGGTTATCCGTAGGATACGCGCGTGCTGCCCGTATTTTGGACCAATTGGAAGATGCTGGCGTGATCGGCCCGGGAGAAGGAAGTAAG
>JAPLWC010000009.1 GCA_026396845.1 Candidatus Gottesmanbacteria bacterium | reverse complement strand
GTTTTTTTTGATCTTCATTCAAAGTTGTCCGCCGTCTCGCTTCGTTTACTGCCTGAGTTTCGTCGAGATGACGAAAATTCTCTACAGCATTCTTAAACTCTGGTAAAGTCATATAATTTGTACTCCCTCATGATCTTTATTAGCACATGCCCTTGTATTTTACAATAGGGGCTACTGGACAACTTCTTCCTCATCCACCGACTCGGCGGCGGCTTGTCCGGAGGCGGCCGGCGCCTCGGGGGTAAAGGCAAAACTTTTTACAATGGTATCCTCAATGGGTTGCCAATATTGTTTGTCCGTATATGTCCCTTCGATTTTAAACAATAATCCGTCAGAGAGTGTCCCGACAATAAGTTTGGCGCTCGGTGTACTTATGAGAATTTTTGTTGCCGGAATACCGCCGAGTGTGGTATCGATGCTTGTCCCCTCTTTCGGCGGCCATATTTTTGGCGGATCGCTTACCCAGACAATAATATTGCCGGGGTGATTTTTACTGGTAAGCTCTACATGTGCGTAATTATCATTATCCTCTTCGTTTTTATCGACGGTGAGATCTTTGGGGTATTGGAAGGAAAATCCCGCCGGATCGTCCCACGTCGTCAGTTCAACTGCAGGTGTCGGAGTGGAAACTACTGCCTCCCCCGGCGACACGACTTTTATTGATCTTTGTGAATAAAAATATAATTCCGCGCCGGCCATCCCCAAAACCACTAGTGCAATAATGATATACTTATGCCATGAAGAAAATTTGTGCATTAGTGTCCATTATATTGCTTTTCCTTATCTTTACCAATCCCGAACCTGTATTTGCCTTGAAAAAACGCGTCCGTGCTGCACGTGCCGTGTATTCTTCCGCCCGGCTGTCGCGCGGCACGCACAGCGTCATCCCGACGTTCTATAAACTTGCCGGTGTTGCCAAATTTGACTACATCTTAAGCTACACGGCAAATGGCATTCCGCAGGGCGTGGTCGGATCATTCGTACCCAGCGGCGGCAACGACTCACGGGATCTCTATTTCGGCACCTGCAGTAAAGGAGTCTGTACGCCGCATTACGGGATCACCAGCGCGACACTGACTATCACGACAACGATGACCAGCGGCGCTACGTATATTAAACGGTACGTAATCAAAAATATCTGACACCCCATGAACGTACTTTCTGTAATCATTCTTTCCATCGTTGAAGGTATTACGGAATTTTTGCCCATATCCTCGACCGGCCACATGATTTTGGCAAGCACGCTTTTTAAGATTGCCGAAACAGACTTCGTAAAAAGTTTTGAAATTATTATTCAACTGGGCGCAATACTTGCGGTGTTACTTCTCTACTGGAAAAAATTATTAACGAATAGGGATACGTTTATCCGTGTCGCGATTGCATTTATTCCGACGGCAATCGTAGGACTCATGTTGTATAAGTTTATAAAAGACGTACTGTTAGGAAATCCGTGGATTGTCGTCTGGAGCCTAGGTGTCGGCGGAATACTGCTCATACTTCTTGAAAAATTCCAAAAAGAAAAACAACACGAAATGAGTTTATTCGATGCATTTCTTATCGGATGTGCGCAATCCCTCTCCGTTATTCCCGGCGTGTCGCGCGCGGCAGCAACCATCGTGGGCGCGCGGCTGTTGGGGATGAAGCGGGAAGATGCGGTTGAATTTTCATTTTTGCTCGCCATCCCCACAATGGCGGCGGCAACAGGACTGGACCTCATTAAAAACGGCAGGCATTTTACCGGAACTCAATATGAATTCCTGGCGATCGGCTTCATCGGCGCATTCATCACTGCTCTTATTACGGTCAAGTGGTTCATCGGCTTCGTGAAGACCCACACCTTCATCCCCTTTGCCATCTACCGCATCCTTGCCGCTCTCGCTTTTTATCTCTTTGTACTGAAATAACCACGAAAAATCCCTCACCAGATGGTGAGGGACTCTTCTTTTATACTCTAATTTCCTCTTTTATCTCGTTACGGAGATGTCTGTAGCAGCAATCTCTGTAGCCGGTGCAGCTACCGTAATCCGGTTATCCGTAGCACTCTTGACCACCGTGTAGTTGGTGTCATACCCACCAACCTGCGCACAATTTGATACCGGCGTTCCGTTATTGGTCTCAATCGCGTTTAAGATCGCGTTGACGTCAGACGCGCGCTTTGTATCATTTGCCTGCGAGAACTGCCGTGCAGGATTTATGGCGATTAATGTAATTGCCAACAGGACCGCCAAGATCCCGATGACCACCAAAAGCTCAATGAGCGTAAAACCACGACGCTCGGCGGGCAAGTAATGTTTCATATGTATCTACCGTATCGCACCCACTCCTACCTGTCAAGTACTAGTGACGGGTAAACAAAACAACGATGAGGGCGAGAAGAAGAACTCCGAATATACTTACCATAATCATAAGCCGCGGGTTGTTTTTTTCGGTCGGTACACGGGAAGCAGGAGCAGCCACAGCCTGTTCTTCAGATTCCACAATATTTTGTGCAGCAAGCGCCTCTATGTGTTTGACAACATATGCTCCCATTTCTTTATCCAGCCACCGTTTGGCCGAAAGGGTACCCAATAAAACCGCAGGAACCACGCTTACCACGTGATAACCCTGGAGCATAAATGCGTGCCGGATGCTTTCTATAAATTCGCGGTTCGCGGCAACGGCGTGCTTTTTACCATCTATGGTCAACACCCGAGTTGCAAGCTCCTCAAACGGTACGGAATTATAAAATGACAGGATATCCGTCTCCTGCCGGCTCTCATCGGCTGAGTTGATAATCCGCTCAAAATACGTCATCGGAGAAAGGACAAAAAACAGTTGGGCACCACTCAAGTTATTTTGCTTTACCCATTGATTGACGAGCGTATAAAACCCGTCTTTATTCACGATATCCAGATCTTTGGAAAGCGTGGTGGGTATTTCAAGCGTCAAAATATCCGACAACCTGCTGCTATAAAACTGCAAACGGTTCCGGTCGATAAAAACGATAACGACGGATGAATTTTGTCCGAACATTAAAATACCTCCCTCCTGGAATGTATCGTAAGTACGGTATTCACAAAACTTGCCGAAACCGATGCAACCCGTACAAACGCACCCTGTCTCCCCTCTGACATAATTATAATAGGATTGGTGCCTGATACGGTAGCGGTAACCTGACCTGAATCGAGAGTAAGCGTTTCAGCGCCTCTATACGTAGGACTGCGCATCAGGCGAAGAAGCGCATTGTCTGCGCCGGATTCGGCTAATTTCAACGCCATATCCCCCTGTTCAACCTGACTTACTGCTGTCGCATTGATACCGACAAGTGCTACCGCCATAGTGGTCATAATAATGGCAATGACCATAAAAACAAGAAGAATAACTAATGCTTGCCCGCCTGCCAGCGCCTGACCGCAGGGATGGTGGGCAGGTCCTTTTTGATTTTTTTTCATCTTTGTGTAATCGTCGTTTCTATATTTCTCATGACCGTACCCGATGACGATTGAATCGTGCTGGTGATGGTGTATGTTACCTGTATGGATTTTTTGCCGGTGTCTGAGCCAAGCGAGGTAAATGTTACGTTTGAAATACCCGTCATGTAGCTATTGAGTGCGCCCTCACCCGTGTCATTGACAAGTATCAAATTTGTTCCGCTCACGCGATACGAATACGTCTCTGATCCGATCATGATGGTTAAGGTTGTCGACCTTGACCCTGGGCTTTCCGGCGTCACAATACTATCGGCCCGTGCGAGATCATAGGCCAGGCGCGAATAGATATATCTGCTGTCTTCTTCGACTCCCCCTGTGGCTTCACTTGAAAGTTGCACATCGATAGTAGCGGTAAATAATCTGGTTAAAATAGTCATGAGTATGGTGAGTAGCCCCATGTAGATAAGAAGTTCAGCGATGGTAAATCCCCTCTGTTTCTTCATGGTGAATAGTTGACAGTCATATCAGTTACTATCGGCGCTGCAGACTGATCGCTTGTTGATAAAAATGCCTTATAGCGGAAACATCGTGCGGGATTTTTATATCCTGGGCCAACTGAGAGCGGAACTGCACTGCCTGTTGAAAACTTTGTGGCGCCGGTCCCATCCGGTCCGACATAGGTAAATGCCGCCCCTGTGCAGCTGCCACTGACAGCATCCGCACCCGACACTTGGTATTGTATATCAGTATTAACAGGTAACAGACTATTGGCAAAAAAACGGTTAAACACGCTTGACCTGGTGGCATCCAATATGGATGACTCAAACGTACCGCTTACCACATACTTTCCCCCCGGCCCTCCCTCAATAATTTTGAGCTCGTCGGCAGAATCCCCCGTAATAATATAGGTATACGCGTCTCCGTCACCTTCAAGAACTGAAGCAAGACCGTTGATTCCGGAATTAACTTGTAGTCCCCCGCAGCGGACCGGATTTGCCTCATTGGTGATATCGATAACCTGATATTCCTCCCCTCCGGTCCCCACAAGTATCGCTTTATTACTCGTTACTACCGCAACGGCATTCGGGTCCATCCCGTTTGCATTGTAGCTTCCTACGGTCGGACGGCTTCCGGATTTACTCGATGTATTGATGATGAAAAACTCCGGCTTTGAAGAATCAGCCCCCGTTGCCAAATATGCCCGGGTCCCGGTTGAATTAACCGAAACATCATAGGCCGCCTGACCATTGACATCCGCAGACCCCGTAATCGTAAGCGTCGTTCCTGCCGCATTGAATTGAACTATTTGAAGCTCCTGCGTGGCTCCTGCGATAGAAACAAATGCGTAGGTTCCGTTAACAACCACCTTCGTTCCGTTTGCGGCAAGCGTACGCGAAGCCAGCTGGGGACGGCTCCCGGTTTTACTGGAAAGGTTAATGGTATAGAGTATGTTATCGACGGTCAGAAAACCGATGTTTCCGGATACATATACACTTTTTCCTTCATTATTATCGGGAGCGTTAAAGTAGCCCACCTCCGTATACTTTTTCGTAACCGGATTCAGCTGGTTAAGGTCCAAAATTATCATTTCCTTACTGTGATTATCGGTTGCAATGTAGGCGTAATTTGAATCGTTAAACACCCCGTTTGTTTTGTACCCGTCAAATGTCCCGGAAATGGACGAGGTAGGCGGATCGGTATCGGTAACGAGTATATTGGCAAACGATATACCGGATGAATTCTCCCCCGTCCCTGCAACAACATGCCCCGGTACGGCAGAGAGGGCATTGGCAACCCCGTTTTTGGGAAGATTCAAAGCTGTAATTGAAAGGTTTGGCTCGCACCAATCAGCTTTTCCTCCTGCACCAAGCGTTATTTCTCCTCCGTTATTGTTTGTAGTGATGACATCCGTCTTAACTCCCGCGTCAAAATCCGCCTGCGTTGTCTGAATCCATGAGAGGTTTGTGAGCCTCGTGATGTATAAAGTCTCGATTACGGACGATAGAATCGGCAGACCCCAGGATATCGTCACCGTAATTTTTTTTGTCGACGGGTCAACCGTTCCGCCGGTAGTCACCATATTACCTGTAGCATCGCGGGATACATCCGAAATCACGAGAGACTCCGTGTATCCGTTTACTTCTGCAGATCCGGTGACAAGTGTCCACGTGGCGTCGGCAATCACCGGATGATATGTCCCATTGGTTGCGACATTACTCCACCCCGCATCGCGCACAATAAATACCGCGTCCCCCGCTTCCCGAGCCAGTGCCGTAGCTTCCAACCGCTGCCGCGCCTGCGCTACGCCTTGCCGCGACGCAATAAATCCGGTCATAATTGCAGGGATGAGGATTGCACTCACCGCAAGTGCAACAAGAAGTTCTACTAACAATTGTCCATGATTATTGTACCGATGTAACTGCTCCATATTGATTGATGGTAATAATTTTGTGTTCTCCGGTAAGCGTTTGGGTAATTGTCAGTGTGTTGTTCCCCCCTGAAAATCCTGCTATATCCCCGCTCCCTTTCGTAAATGTGATAACGGATCCCGGAAATGTGGTGCTTATGGTAATATTTGCCGGAACCGGATATGACGGAATTGAAAAACTATAGCTTTGTTGACTTGCTCCGATCATCGCTTTCGTCTGAATACTGCGCAGATCCGCGATGACGGTATCTACCGTTGCGCCGATGGGCGCACGCCGCTCAATATCCACCGAACGGATGTAGCCGATTACGGTGAGTGTCGCAAAAATTCCCAGGGCAACGACCAATTCAATGATGGTAAAACCTTTGATTTTTTGCATGTCAATGCCGTCCGACCTGACTGATGAGCCCATATATCGGCGAAATAATGGCAAGCATCATTCCGCCGACGAAGATGCCTACGACAACCAGTAGGATCGGCTCAAGAAGCGCCGTGAGAGTTTTCAGGGTATTGGTGACTTCATAATCGTAATATTCCGAGATGTCCTGCATGGATTTATCAAGCGTGCCGGTTTTTTCTCCTGCTTCCATAAGCTTAATCATCAGTGCCGGTATATATCCTTTAGAGAGGCGGAATCCTTCCGAAAGCTTCTTGCCGGCAAATACCATGTCGCGCGACCGGCGGATAATGTCCGCGGTCTTCTTCCGATTGACCACATCGCTCGTCAACTCCAACGCAGCCGTTATCGGCAGGCCCGAAGACAGAAGGAGGTGCAGACTCCGGGCGAACCGTGTGATATCAATCTCCTGTATTAACTTTGAAACGATAGGTAATGAATAGATAATGTTTACGACTGCCTTCTGCTGCCGCCGGTATAAATAAATCCCTCCGACAATAAGAAGTGCAAGCCCCCCAAAAACAAAGACCGTATTTTTCACCAATAGATCGGAAAGGAACATCAAAATACGTGTCGGCAGAGGCAAGACGACATTGAGTCTCAAAAAAACCTGTGAGATTTTCGGTACGACGACAATAAGAATCATGAGAAGCACTGCCAAAAAAATAACAATAATGAACACCGGATAAATCATGGCGGACCGCACTTTGTCGCTGAATTCAATGTCCCTTTGAAGGGTTTGCTTAAGATCCCGAAGCGTGACATCGAGCGTCCCCGCCTCTTCTGATGCCTTGATGACCGACACCGTCACTTTATCAAACACCCGCGGGAATTTCGAAAACGTCACATACACATGCTTTCCCTGCATGAGATCTTCGTGAAGCACCGAAAGAATCTTCATCTGTCCTCCTTTAGAATCCTCCAAAAGTGAATTAACGACCTCAAGAATGGGAATGCCGGCAGACAGCATCGTTGCCAAACTTCCGATAAGTGCAAGTCTATCGCTATTACCCAGTGATACCTGCTGTTCGTTCATAATGACTCTACTTTCGTGACACGTACAACTTCCTCAATCGTTGTCATGCCCTTGCGTACTTTATCCAGCCCGTCATCAAGCATCGTCGTCATCCCTTCTTCTATCGCTTTTTGGTTAATGACATCTGAGTCGCTCCGTTCCGTAATAAGCTGACGTATGGTTTTGGTCACCTCCAACACCTCAAACGCTCCTATACGGCCGTTGTATCCCGTGTTATGGCAAATCTTGCACCCTTTTCCTTTATAGAGCGTCAATTTTGTCTCGTCGCCGAAATGTTTTTTGATTGCTTCTTCCGGCAGGTGTTTTTTAAGTTCATCAATCGTGACGTCATCGGTCGTTTTACACATATCGCAAATTTTACGTACGAGCCGCTGCGCAATGATAATATTCACGGTGGAAGCGACAAGAAACGGTTCTACTTTCATATCGGTTAAACGCGGAATTGTCGTCGCCGCATCGTTGGTGTGCAGGGTCGAAAGAACCAAGTGGCCCGTAAGCGCGGCATTTACCGCGATACCTGCCGTCTCAGAGTCCCGGATTTCACCGACGAAGATAATGTTGGGATCCTGCCGGAGGATGGATCTAAGACCGTTCGCGAACGTCAGGTTTGTTTTTTGATTCACCTGTACCTGGTTGGCGCCTTTAATCCTGTATTCAATAGGATCCTCGATCGTCGTGATGTTCTTTTCCCGCGTATTAAGAATTTTAAGTATGGCGTAAATCGACGTTGTCTTACCCGACCCTGTCGGGCCGGTCGAAAGAATCATGCCATAGGATTTACTATATGCTGCTTTCACTTTTTTCAGATCATTCTCACTCATGCCCAAATCGGTGAGGGTATATTCGCGGGACCGCGAGGAGAGCAGGCGCAACACCACTTTCTCCCCTTCGGCGATAGGGATAATAGATACCCGAATATCGAGGTTCTCTTCTTCGAGGCTCAAACGCATTTTGCCGTCCTGCGCGCTCATGTGCTCGTCGGTTCGGAGGCCTGAGAGCACTTTAATGCGTGTAATGATGCGGTCGTGAAGGACTTTCGGAACACGTAAGACTTCATGGAGGACGCCGTCAATGCGGAAGCGGATAAGTGAATTCTTTTCCTCCGGCTCAATGTGAATATCCGACGCTTTATCCTGATATGCAGCGTCAATAAGTACGTCGACTATTTTTGCAATCGGCAAATCATCGTACACCGATGTGGTTGCCCTCCTGATGTCTTCCTTAAGAAGTTCATCAATCGTCTTCTGGAGGACTTTCTTATATACCTGAAGCGTATTTTCTATATCCCGTTCGGTTGCGTAGTGGATAATAACCTGCGGAACAATGTGAAACACGTCCTCCACAATGGTACTCTTGGATAACTCGATAAAGGGGACTTTATAGTAGGCCGCAACAATAGCTCCAAGCTGTTCATCCGAAAGCACTTCTTTTTCAACGAGTGCGGCGGAGAGCGGCACATTTGCACTCTTTGCAAACTCAACGGCGGCCTGTAGCCGCGTTTGATCAATATTACTTTGTAACACGAGCGCAGCCAGCTGCTCGTTGGACAGGTTCATACATCTATAATACAACACTGCGTGGGATTATAAAGTTGGAAAGAGGTAAATATTACAGATATCCCAGTTTTTCTAAATCTTCCCATAATTTCTTTGCGTCGGTAAAAACAATTCCTTTAAAACCTAGCTTCTTTGCTCTTTCCACATGACCTTCATGGTCATCAATAAATACATGGGCCTCCGGGGGCAATTTGCTATATGTAATAATGTTATGCCACGCCTCAACTCCGTATTTGTCAGTTTTTGTTTCAAAAGAGAAAAAATTTTTGTCAAATTGTAAAAAAATATCGGGATACGCGGCCATCAACCATGATGAATCCATTGCATTCGTATCGGAAAGCATGTACCGTTGATGACGTTTCAGGTGCGGAAGCATGCGGATAACGTCGTCATTCCTGCCAAATCGGGCCGGCCAGAATTTTTTAAATTGTTCAAATGTAAACAAGTCAGAAAATTCTAATTGCTCCTTTATTCTCCGGTAAAATTCTTCTGAGGTTAGTATACCTAAATGATATTCCTCAAAAAGCTTCGTTTCTTCCCCCAATTTTTCCCACCGTTTGGCTCCCGGCGCGTGACCATACAATATTCTTTCCAATTCTGCATTGGTATATTCTTTTTTTAAATGTGGCTTAAAGCGGGGTAATGATAATGTATTATTCTCGGTAACCAACACATTCCCTAAATCAAATATGACCGCCTTTTTCATGGTTAAATTATACCAGGAAAAGAAAAATAGATTATTTTTCTGACCGTGCGCTGCGCACACGGCCGACTTTTGTGAGAAATTTTTTACGGGGGCGCAGGCTTTGCGGTGTTATCTCCAACAATTCATCATCTTCGATAAAATCTAGGGCTTGTTCCAGGGATAGCTGCATCGGCGGATCCAACTGAATGGCAACATCCGCATTCGCGCTGTGGATATTGGTCAATTTCTTTATCCGGCAGACATTTATATCTATATCTTCCGAGCGGTTATTTAAACCGATAATCATACCCTCGTAGACCGGTATTCCGGGTCCGATAAATGCCTTTCCCCGATCCTGTACCGTGGTGAGGGCATAGCCGGTTGATTTACCAGTTTCAAGCGATACTAAGACGCCGTTGCGGAGTTTTGGGATATGCTCCGCCCGCGGAAAATAGCCGATGATCCGGGTTGCAAATATCCCGTTTCCCCGGGTTTTGGTGAGGATATCACCGCGGAACCCAAGAAGATTGCGGCTGGAAACTTTGTAGACCATTTTGGTCACACCCCGTTCATTCGTGTGGGTATCTAGCATCACCGCGCGCCGCCTCCCCAGCTCTTCACTGATGACACCGACGTATGCGTTATCTATTTCAATCGTAATTTCTTCAAACGGTTCCTGTGTGACGCCGTCAATGTCTTTCAGAATAACTTCCGGTTTCCCGACCTGGAATTCGTACCCTTCCCGCCTTAAATTTTCAAAAAGTATAGCCAAATGCAGTTCTCCCCGTCCGGCAACGATAAATCCGGTCCCTTCGGAATTCTCCGTGATGCGCAGTCCGATATTCGTCTGTTTTTCCTTTAAGAGTCTCTGATAAATCTGGCGGGCAGTCGAAAATTTTCCCTCGCGACCGGCAAACGGCGACGTATTGGCCGATACTAAAATCTTCAATGTCGGCTCTTCAAGATGAATTGCCGGAAAGCCTATGGGATCAGACGGATCCGTAAGCGTCTGCCCGATACCCACATCCGGGACACCGGTGACGGCGATAATATCCCCCGTTTCCCCAATAGCATCCGGAACACGTTTCAAACCAACGCTGGTAAACACCTCTGAAACAGTGAATGCGCCTAGTTTCTTGTCCTCCAGCATCTGAAATACTTTTTGGCCAGGTTTTACGGAACCCTGACCGACTTTTCCGATGGCAAACGTACCTTTGTGGGTGTCAAAATCCAGTGTGGACACGAGCATTTTAAAAGGTTTACTTGCATCAACGACCGGCGCCGGAATATATTTTAATATCGCTTTAAAGAGCGGTGTTAAATCCTGCGGTTGCCTCATATCCTCGGGGTACGCGTCCCACGCTTTCTCTTCACGGCCTACGGCATATAACACCGGGAAATCCAAATGCCTTGCGTGATGGGCCAGATGTAAGAAAAGCTCTTCCGTTTCGCGGAGTACTTCCGCAGGCCTGGCGTCTTTGCGGTCAATTTTATTAATGACAACGATAAGCTTGAGGTTGTGTTCCATTGCCTTTTGAAGAACGAACTGCGTTTGGGGGAGCGGCCCCTCTGCCGCATCGATAATAAGAAGCGCACCGTCGGCCATGTTAATGACACGCTCCACTTCGCCGGAAAAATCCGCATGTCCGGGCGTGTCAATGATGTTTATTTTGGTTTTGTGGTACATGACCGCCGTATTTTTGGCAAGAATGGTAATCCCCTTTTCCCGCTCCAGGGCGTTACTGTCCAGGATGGTCGTCTGTGTCATTTCCTTCTCATTTGCGCGGAACGTATGGGTCTGCTTGAGCATCCCGTCAACAAGGGTTGTTTTTCCGTGGTCCACATGGGCAATGATTGCAACATTTCGTATATCCATATAAATAGAAAAACCCGCGTCCTCGCGGGTAACCGTTTTGGGCAGAACAATGCTATTATACACTATATAGGCTCTCTTTGCCCCCAATTTTGCACACACATGTATAATACCGTTACATGATTCGTCTTTTTATTTGTGCAATCGGGCTTTTCCTCCTCTCTCCGCTGTTTACCAATACCCCGGCTCACGCCGCAGTAGTCATTAATGAAATTTTGCCGATAGACAACGATCCCAGATTGGAATGGATCGAACTTTACAACACCGACCCGGGGCCGGATTCAAAATCACTCAATGGGTGGATGCTTCAAAATGCAGCCGGTGACAAATTTATACTTGGCGCCAGCCCAGTTATCCCGCCTCACGGATTTTTGACGTTTACCGGTTCCCAAATGAATATGAGTTTCTCAATAGGAGGAGATACCGTACGACTATTTGATGAAAAATCTACCCTGGTTGATAGCCAAAGTTACCCGGATATCCTGGGGTACGATAACTCCATGGGCAGAAGTACGGACGGAGGAGACGGTTGGGTCATCTGTGCCCCGGCTCCCTACGGGTGGACAAAAAATGGCCCTAATAATTGCCCGCCGGCACCCACGCCGACACCAACCGCAGGAGCGACACCGTATCCAACTGCAACCGCAGCCCCGACCCCGACACCATTGCCTACTAAAATCTCTACTCCGACGTCCACCCCAACACCCGCACAACAGACATTCGGATCCTTCCTGCCGTCTCCGACGGCAACCCAAGTCCTCGGAGCTGTAGCCGCCACATCCCCCACACCAACCCCCGACCAGACAAAGCTCACGCTGAAAATAGATAAAATCCTCGCCTTTCAGATTCTTGCGATAGCGATT
>JAPLWC010000064.1 GCA_026396845.1 Candidatus Gottesmanbacteria bacterium | reverse complement strand
TCGCGGGATTCACAGAGAACTTGGACAAATAATAGATACATTGATTGGTGTTTCACCAATGCAGGAAGGTCATGGTGTGACGCTTAATGTGGGACGTCCTACCGATTGGGAAGGAGTGTCGTTGCCAATTCAGAACTTTTTGAACGTTCAGGAAGATGCGAATTTTGTTCTTAAAGCGGATATCCTTCAGGGACATGGGGCTCGCCTTTTAACTCTCTCTATACAATCACAAACAGGAATTGTCCGCAGTATCGCTATAGAGACACAGGCCGGACTGGGATACCAGTCTTTACAAGTAAGATTTCATCGCGGCGGCAATGTTCCTGAAGAGGTGGAGAAGGCCTATAAAGAGCTTAATCCACCATTTACAGGTTTGACTGGTAGGAGTAAAGAGCTAGCAATTACACGCGAGATACTTACGCTGGTTTATCGGGGAGGAATTAGAGAATATACCGAAAAGGGCCGAACTGTAGCTATTTAACCTCCGTTATGGTATACTATCCCTGACCTAGGAAAGAAGTGTGGAACCGTCAGTGAAACGAGAGTTTACCTCTTTGATTTCTCTTTAGGCGAGATATCTCACCTTTAAGTCCTAAGGAGAAAGGAGTCCCATATGGCAACTAATTTGTTTGTAGGGAATCTTCCCTATGCGATGGATAATGACAAGCTTGCACAGCTATTTGCTGCTGCCGGTACAGTCACCAGCGCAAAAGTGATCTCTGATAAATATTCAGGACGATCACGAGGCTTTGGATTTGTCGAAATGGCATCCGAAGAGGAATCGAAGAAAGCTATTGAAATGTTCAATGGCAAAGACATTGAAGGCCGGGCTTTAGTCGTAAACGAAGCACGTCCTCGCGAAGAGCGACCACGACAATAACATAACCGTTATTACGTGTATTAACCATACCCCCTCACCATTCGTGGTGAGGGGTTTTTGGTGGTATAATAGCCTTCTTATGTTCCAGAGTCCCACATACGGGGAGCTTGAGCTGACCCAAGTCAGGGAAAAAATTCTCTCGTTTCTTTCGAAAGATCCCGACAGAAAATACGAGCTTGTTGTCGGGACGGATTCCCAACCCCATAACGGGTCAGGTGTCGATTTTGTCACGGCGATCGTCATTCACCGGGTGGGGACCGGCGGTATTTATTTTTGGAAGAGGGTTGTGAATAAAAAAACGTATGTCCTGCGGACCCGGATGTATGAAGAGGCGACGATGTCTCTTGAGATGGCGGAAACGGTATTGGCGCTTCTCTGTTGCGACGGCATCACAAAATATGATGTGGAGATCCACGTAGACATCGGCAAATTCGGCGATACGCATGACATGATCAATGAAATTGTCGGCATGATTAGAGGATCCGGATACCGGGTCAAAATTAAACCGGAAAGTTATGCGGCCAGTAAAGTAGCGGATCGGTATACATGAAACCCGCCTTCGCGTAAAGCTACGGCGGGCAAGGGAGGTGAATAATGTATGAATAACAGATTGTTTCTCTGGCTTGTGGTTGTGGCAGGAATTGTACTTATTGGGTGGGTGTATTTTACTGCACGACCGAAGTCTACGGTATCTGTGAATCAAACGATGCAGGCAACGCCCACACCGGCTGGGTCGAACTTGGGTCCTCCTGAGTCTGTGACCGGAGGAGCCGGAAACGGACTCGAGAAAGGCGGGGTTCCGTCGAAATAATATTACGCGCCCGGAGTCGGTGTTGGCGAGGGTGTCGGGAGAGGAGCACACCGGCCCCCGGCAGGCTCGGTTCCTTTAATGAAGTATTCCGGTCGGTTGAAGTAGCAGGGAATGGAAATCATGTCGTCCGGCTGTGCGGCCACTTCATCGGGTTTACTTTGGAGAAATTCCGTCATGATATCATGCCAGATCGGGGCTGCACCCGTGACTCCCGATGTAAGCAAGGGATCCATCGGGGCATTGTTATTATTGCCCACCCAGACAGCAGTTAACAGTGACGGCGTGTATCCGATAGTCCAGTTATCGCGCTTGCTGTCCGTCGTTCCGGTTTTGACTGATACGCTACGACCCGGGATGACAAGACTTGAGTTGGGACCGAATGCCGCAATCCGCGCAGTATTATCACTTAAAATATTACTGATAATCCATGCTACTCCTGGTTTCACTGCCTGGATACCGGGTTTGGGCGTATTTTTTTCCAGAACATGCCCTGCATAATCGGTGACTTCCAGAATCGGCTGGAGACCAGTCATCTGGCCGCCGTTGGCAAGTGTTCCGAATACCCGTGCCATATCCAGCATGGTGACGTCACCACCGCCCAGTGTAAGAGACAGTCCATAGCGACTCGGATCCGTCCAGGAGCCAATACCCATCGCGCGGCCTTTTTCAACCATCGTTAAGACACCGTTTTTTGCGAGTGTTTTGACGGCGTGTACGTTATAAGAATTCGCGAACGCATACCGAAGCGGCGTGGGTCCGTGGAATTTTCCGTCGTAATTCACCGGTGCGTAGGGCGGGCTGCCTGCTGTTTGATAGACAACCGGAGAATCGTCAAGAATTGTTGCTGCGGTAAATCCGTTTTCGAGTGCTGCCGCGTAATTGACGACTTTAATGCTTGACCCGGGCTGGCGAAGACTGGTTGTGACGTTGACGTTGCCGTCGGCTGCGGTGTCGAAATAATTTTTACTGCCGACCATGGCAAGTATTTCCCCGGTTTTGGGATTGGTAACCAGTGCCGCGCCGTTCCCCACACGAAGGCCCGCAAGTGAGTCAATTTGGGTACGGACAATAGTTTCCGCTTTTTCCTGCATCGTACTATCCAGCGACGTGGTAATCCTCAAGCCCCCCTGTTCGACCAACCGCGGGCCGAACTGTTCTTCGAGTAAGTCTTTGACATACATGACGAAATGCGGAGCCCGGATGGGTACACGGGGAGTCGCAAACTGAATGGGAGTCGCGAGCGCCTCCTGTTCCTGCGCGGGGGTTATATAGTGATCCTCGGTCATCCTGCGGAGTACTTCCTTTTGCCGCTCAAATGCTTTTTCCGGATGGGTGTTGAACGGGGAATACTCCGTTGGCGCGGCCGGTAGTCCGGCAAGGATTGCCATCTGGGCCAGATTGAGATTCCCGACCGATGTCCCGAAATACGTCTGAGCAGCCGCTTCTATACCCCACGCTGTCCCGCCGTAGGGCACCTGGTTTAAATACATTTCCAGTATCTGATTTTTGGAATAGATGCGTTCCGCCCAAAACGCGAGAATAATTTCTTTTACCTTCCGGGTGATACTTACTTCCGGCGTAAGCAGGGCGGATTTTATGAGCTGCTGTGTAATGGTCGAGCCCCCCTGTATCTGCTTGTCGAGTATGGTTTCGCGGGCTGCCCGAAGAATGCCCGTGACGGAAAATCCCGGATGTTTATAGAAGTCTTTATCTTCTATTGAAATGGTCGCTTCCTGCATAAGTTTGGGAATTTGCGCGAGGGGCAGCGGCGTGCGGTTTTGATCAGTGTAAATTTCGTATAAGAGTACGCCGTTACGGTCAAAAATTTTTGTGGTTACTTCCACATCCCGCTCGGTTAACAATTGCGGATTTGGCAGAGCCTTGAGCCATTGGTAAGCGTTGTACGGGAGGAAGAAAAACAGGACCGTAACGCATATACCGGCGATAAATGATTTTATTTGCTCGGTTTTTGTCGGCCAAATACGGACGACGGCCGGTGGCGGAGGAAGCCGCCTCAATCGTTTTTTGAATTTCGGCAGTTTGGGAAAATGAATTTTTGGAAACACAATTTTCGGGAAACGGATTTTTGGACCAGAAAATTTAGGTAAATGGAGTTGCGGAATTTGTATTGTAGGCATCGCAGGCCATTGAAACGCAGGGATTTTGATAGAGGGAGGTTTACCTGTTTTTTTCTTTTTCGGCCGGCTGAGCGCCCGTACGGACTCGCGGATAATAATGCCGGAGGTGATTATTGTTGTTGACAGGAGCTGAAATATGAGACGTACGATGAAGCGCACCACGTCTCCGATGGCGATCAAAACCCTCGGAATAAATAACAAAAGCCCGATGAGTGTAACCTCTCTGAGAGGGGTATTTATATTTAGCTCTTTCTGGCGCGCCATAGTGTGTGAGTTATACCACATTTGCCAGCCTCGGGACAAGCCCTAAACTAGCGTTACTTGCTCGCGATCCGCCGGCTGGCGGATCGCAAGAGCCGCAGGTCAGGGTTAAAGGGAAAGAAATTATTTAATAAACACGGATTTTCCGGCGGGGTGGGGGCAATCCAGGCACCAGCGTGATATACCGTCGCTTATTACCTGATGATCCTGCATTTCCACGTTTGCATTTGGTTTATTGGGCTCAACTAGATCGCCGGTATCTTTATCGATAAGTACCGTTTGTTTGAGATTTTCCCATTGGGTAGGAATGGTTCCCTTAATAAAGTATTCGAAGCGTGTTGAACAGCCTTTGTCACCCGCGTTGGGATCGGGATTGGGAGGCAGCAGGCCGGTTATGGAACAGATTTGCGCCCCGACAATACCGTCGGGTTGTTTCGGCCATATATCCGGTTTCCCTTTAAGCGCCTGCATCATGAGTTTGTGCCAGATGGGAGCCGCACCCGTAATACCCGACACCAGATACGGATTCATAGGTGAGTTGTCATTGTTTCCCACCCACGTAGCGACTAATACTTGAGGAGTAAACCCGATGGTCCAGTTATCGCGAAGGTCATTCGTTGTGCCGGTTTTCACGGACACGGCGCGGTTGGGAATATAGAGCTCCGAGGCAGAACCGAATTCCTGCTGGCGCGCATTATTATCAAGAAGTATATGGGAAATCAAGAACGCGGTTTCCGCTGATATAACCCTAGGCCCGTTCATCAGGAGTTGCGACGGGATGTCTTTACCCAGATTGGGATCTTTATATTCTTCCAGTATTTTGCCGTTTTTATCGACCACTTTGAGAACGGATACAAGATCGTGCCGTATGCCGCCGTTGGCAAATACGCCGAATGCCGTTGCCATATCCGTCATATGTACCTCGCCGCCGCCCAGTGTGAGCGATAGTCCGTATTGGCTCGGATCCTTAAACGTCGTAATGCCGAATGCGCTGGCGGAGGCAACCATATCCTGGACGGTATTTATATACAGCATTTTAACCGCCGGAAT
Organism: Candidatus Gottesmanbacteria bacterium; assembly: GCA_026396845.1. Taxonomy (GTDB): domain Bacteria; phylum Patescibacteriota; class Microgenomatia; order UBA10105; family UBA927; genus XYB1-FULL-47-11. The sequence goes on along the minus strand of JAPLWC010000064.1, from coordinate 15,225 downwards.
ATTAAATGAATTGCCCAGTGCCATGCGCAGTTGGACCGGGCCATGGAATTTGCCGTCGTAATTTACCGGGCAATAGGATGGTTGTCCGACGACACCGAAACACGTGGGTTCATCAATAAACATAGTGGAAGGTGTCACGATATGTTTTTCCAGCCCGATTGCGTAGTTAATGGGTTTAATACTTGAGCCCGGTTGCCGGGCGGCAGTTGTGACATTATAATTTCCTGACGGTGACGCAAAATAATCCACGGAACCGACCATGGCAAGTATTTCTCCTGTTGCGGGTTTGGTGATGATGGCTGCGCCGTTGGTGACGTGATACGTTTTTAATTTTGCGACTTCCGCGGCAACCGTTGCCTGGGCATACTCCTGAAGATTCAGGTCCAGCGTGGTCGTGACTTTCAACCCTCCTTTTGCCACGAGTGCTTCTCCGTATTTTTGCACCAATTGCTCCCTGACATACATGACAAAGTGCGGGGCTTTGATGCCGGTTTCGTTTTTAAACACTAACGGTTGCGCCGTTGCTTGGTCGGCTTGCTGCTGGGTAATATACTTATCTTCTACCATGCGCTTCAGTACCTCTTTTTGGCGGGTTACGGCCAGATCCGGATGTGCCCCGAACGGAGAATATGAAGTCGGTGCCTGCGGCAGGCCCGCCAAAAGCGCCGCCTCGGCGAGTGTCAGATCCTCAACCTTTTTACCGAAATATTGCTCGCTGGCTGACTCCACGCCCCAGGCCGTGCCGCCGTAAGGAACTTGGTTAAGATATAGTTCCAGTATTTTATCTTTGGGATACAACGCTTCCACCCAAAATGCGAGAATAATTTCTTTGATTTTCCGTGTCACGGTACGTTCAGGGGAAAGGAGGGCGGATTTGACTAATTGTTGGGTGATGGTAGAGCCTCCCTGCAACTGCCCGTGTGTGATGTCGGTAGCCAGAGCGCGTAAGATTCCGCCGATGACATTGACTCCTTGATGGGTATAGAAGTTTTTATCTTCAATGGAAATCGTCGCTTCCTGAAGATTCTTGGGTATTTCTGAGAGGGGTACCGGCGACCGGTTTTGGTCAGCAAATATGTCGAACAGGAGCTTTCCATTCCGGTCATAAATTTTTGTGGAGATGGGGATATTATACTGGGCTAATTTTGCCGGTGACGGAAGATCTTTGAAAATTAAAAGATATGAGGTCAGCACAAGAAGTACGGGCAAAGCCCAAAAAGCCCATGCCCACCGCGGAATTTTTTTGCCCGGTTTTATACCTGTAGGTTTTAAAAGATAGTTTTTGATTTTTGTGGTGTTGCTTTTTAGCCGTGATCTGATCGGGCGATTCATGTGTGTATTATATCAAGAATAGTGAGGGTAGTGTTGTATAATGAATGACACATACGCCATGAAACTCGATGATTTTTTCGTTACACCCCGCGCTCAGAAGCCCAAAGACGTTATTCTGTTTGCCGGAAAAAATTTTACCCATTCAACTGACGAGTGTTTCATCATCGCTGACGGCGTCGAAAGTTTACCGCACGCCAGTGTTGCGGAACAATTAACCCGGCAGACGGCACTCTGGGCGTACCAAATGGTCCGTCAGCGGCCGTTTTATTGGGGAGAAAAATTAAAATTCCTGAAGCGCATGTTCCGTTCAACAAATCTGACGCTTTGGCAAAAGCGCCGTGACCCGGGATTCGATACCGGCCTCGCGTCGGCACTCACGGTGCTTATTGTTATCGGGGATTATTTTTGGCTCGGGTCGGCCGGAAACTGCAATAGTTACCTTTTTCGCGACGGACTTATTGATGTTCTTACCAAACGTGATGTAGATGATGAAGGGATGCTGACGAAAGCAGTCGGATTTGCGCGGCATCAGCTTATTCCTGCAACGCACTCGGAAAAATTACTGGAGAATGACATCATTCTTCTTGCCTCGGACAGCATAGCCAACTTTGTGAGCGAGGACGACATGCGTGGGATTTTAGAAAGGGTAGGGACGACCACAGAATCGCTGACTCAAGCGGTAGATAAACTCATTGAGACAGCAAAAGCCGCCGGCAGCAACGACTCAAAATCTCTATGTATGGTGAAACGGATAATTACGATTTGATCTTACAGAAACCTAATCTATATTATTTTCTTACTCTAATACAAACTCATATCCAGATGGTAAATTCAATTCTTGTACCTTGTCCTTAAAAGTTTTGTTTTGGGGTTCTGGTGACGGTGTCGGGACAACTGGTGAGATTTCAGTTTTCGTAATCATCTTAGAAGAAAAATCAAATAAGTATTTCTCTTTCCCTGTTAACAGTAATTGGTCGGTATCTGCTAAGTAAGTTACTGACGTTATTCCTGCCGGCATATCTTGTTTAGCTATAACGCCTTCTTTCATTGTTGGATTACTCAGTGGTACTGCAATTACGTACTGATAAATTCCACTACCCGCTTCACCCTCTCCAGTTCCTGCTGTATGGAAAGCCAATATCATTCTGTTCCTTTTATCAATATCAACGTATTCCTCACCCTCCATACAACCAGAGTTTGAAGACGCTATTTCGGTTACTTTCTTTGTTGCTAAATCAATGAGTGAGTAACTAGTTCCACCCCAACAGGCATCACCCTCACCGTTTATCAACCAATACCTATCTTTCCAATATTGAATTTTTCCGTTTGCTCCACCTGTTAATATTTGTGGTTGACCAGCGGGGGGTAAGGTCATCCAAAAAGTAGCTCCACTTGTCATGTATCCACCAATAGAGAAAAACAGAGTATTGTTTAAAACTTGCATATCCGAAACGTAACGGTTATTCCGACCGCTCCCTAAATCGTTACGTGACTCTTGATTGTAAATTGTCTTTTTCTCTCCTATCTTGAAGTTATAACTATATACTTGTACGTTTGAAGAATAATCCCCACTTCCATAAAATAAATAGTCTCCCCAATGAACAATCTGGTTTTCTCTATCAGGTAAGGTTAAAATCGTATCAGTCGCAATTTTTGTAACCCTTCTAAGAGACCAATTTTTTTCTTTATATTGCTGCTGATTTACTTGCGCGGTAGTAGGATTAGTGGTAGTGTTTGTTTGTATTTTGGTCGACTTATTCTGTTGTAAGGTTTTTACTTCGTAAAAATATAATCCTGCTCCACTTACTACAAACACTATCAATAGTATTCCACCATAGAGAAGTATCTTTGAGTACTTTGACTTTTGGGGTGGTAAAACCTTGTCGGATGTAGGCATATCCTGTTGGTTTGTAGGTGAATTTTCGGAAGTAGTATTTGATTTTTGGTTAGTGATTAATATCTCTTTCTCAGTGTTTTGCATATATCTATACTATATCAAATCAAAATAAAGTGTTAGTTTGAATGATTGAGATATATAGTTTTGATAACGACAGTTACAAAAAATTACTAGCTGAGCTATACTAATAGTAATCATGCCCGAAGAATTTTTTGAACTGCTCTCTGATTCGCAAACTCCGCCGACATACAAATTCTTTAACGGATCTGCGTGGGTGAGTGGAGCGAGCGGCCCGCCTGCCGGCGAGGCAGGAAAAACGACACCGGTCATTTCTCCCATTGATCAAAGTGTTGTCGGAAATCTAACAACTGCAACAACTGCGGAAATTGATGAGATAGTAATAAAGTTAAAATCCGCACAGCCCGCGTGGGAAGCTAAGCCCCTCAATCAGCGGGTGAAGATTATGCATCTTGTTGCCGATTGGGTTCACCACTACGAAGAATATCTTACAACGTTACTTGTCCGCGAGATCGGTAAGTCCGTGGGCGAGTCCAAAAGCGAAATCGTGCGGACCGCGGAGCTTACCGATTATTTCGCCGATGAAGTACAGTCAATTCACGGGGAAACGATCAATAGTGATGATTTTCCCGGGTATGATAAAGGGATAACGGCGATGGTCGAGCGGGTTGCTCACGGCGTCGTGTTGTGCATTGCACCGTTTAATTACCCCGTCAATCTTGCGGCCAGTAAAATTGTTCCGGCACTTCTTATGGGCAACACGGTCTTGTTTAAGCCGCCGACGCAGGGAGGTATAAGCGGCGTGCACTTGGCGCGTATATTTGAAAAAGCAGGAGTTCCGCCCGATGTATTTGCCTGTGTGACAGGAGGCGGCAACGAAATCGGCGATTATTTAGTTTCTCACAAAAACATAGATGCCGTGGCGTTTACCGGAAGTTCCGATACCGGTGTAGCGATTGCCGGCAAGGCTCCCATGAAGCCGCTGCTTTTTGAATGCGGCGGAAATAATCCCGCGATAGTATTCCCCGATGCCGACCTGAATCTGACAGCCCGCGAAATCGTTAAAGGAGGATTTTCCTATGCGGGACAACGGTGTACCGCGATTAAATATGTATTAGGGACGAAGGGCGTGCTTGATACACTTATCCCCGTTGTTCTTGCCCAAATGAAGGAGTTAATTCACGTCGGCGATCCGCGAAGTCCCGAAACAAAACTCGTGGGACCCGTCATTTCTCCGGACGTTGCCCAAAAAATCCAAGGATGGATTGATGAGTCAGTGGGTCTTGGCGCAAAAGTCGAAGTCGGAGGCAAACACGATAAAGCATATATAGAGCCGACGATCCTGATAAATGTTACGCCAACGATGCCGGTTATCGTCAACGAAGTGTTTGGTCCGGTGGTATCTTTTATAGAAGTGCCGGGTATGGGAGATGCGGCCACTATCATTAATCAAACACGGTTCGGGCTGCAGGCCTGTGTATTTACCAAAGATGAGGGGACGGGGATTGTGTATGCAAAATCGCTCAATGTCGGGACGGTGCAGATAAACGGTTCGCCCCAGCGGGGACCGGACCATTTTCCGTTCCTCGGGGTAAAACATTCCGGCATCGGCGTGCAGGGTGTGCGGTACAGTCTGGAAGCAATGTCTCGCCTCAAGCCAGTTGTCCTCAATAAACCGCAGTAAACATGCTATAATAGATTTATGGATTCTACTATTCCTCCTCAGCCTCCAACACCCACACCAACGAATTCTCCGCAGCCCCCTCCGACACAACCTATTACGCCAATACCGCCAGCTCCGGTAAAACCGAAAAGCAATTTGTTGCCAGTATTAATTGTCATTCTTCTCTTGCTATCTCTCGGCGCCGCAGGGTTTTTGGTGTATCAAAACCGGCAACTGAAACAGCAGATTTCCCACGTTCAACCAACGCCAACCCCTCTCATCACCCCAATTATTACTCCCGATCCGACGGCAAATTGGAAAACGTATGTAGATAAAATGAATAGATTTTCCTTTCAATATCCTTCTACCATTACAATCGTAGACTCTAACGGAAAATTTTCATTTATTATTGACGCATATACTGTTCAATTTGACCCTGATGGTGCTCATCAATGGGGCGAGGGCATGTCACAAGAGCAACTCGATAAACTCTATATGCAAGCATTCCAATATCCGGATAATCCTGATTTAAAAATGTATCCTGATTCTGCAGTTTTGTTTTATATCGAGTTTACATCGGTTGCGGAAAAAAATAGTGCTAGTGAAACGATTGCATTGCTCGACCAAATCCTCTCCACGTTTAAATTTACAAATTAAATCGAAGCTTCACTATTTTTTTGGTACAGGTACTTGTGCTGACTGTTCATTCGGAAAAAGTGGTTGTATGTGTACTCCATCCCTATCACTTGTTATTAGTTGCGGTACCCAGCCGGGTGGCGGTTGATATTCTGGAAGAGGTTGAGCTCCTCCGCCGTATCCTCCTGATCGTCCATCATGGTTGTTCCTTTCCAGTACAGTCATATATTTCTCCTTTCCTTATTACATTTATTTCAAATGGTGTCTTCGGACAAAGGCGATTTGATCCTCGGTATAGTCGAGATTTTGCAAGAACTTTTGGATATCAGCTTTTGATGCACCGGCTTTTTCCATCTGTTTCGTAATAAGAAGAATCATTTCCGTCGGTTCATAAGGAAAAAGAATCCATTTGGTTGTTTGTTTGGCAAAATAGTCGGGGCGAAAGACTGAATGCGGTTTATAAAACATCGTAACCGTGGTGATTTTTTTCGCTCCCGCGCGGGTTAAATATTTTGTTGCCCGCACGAGCGTTTTTCCTGAATCCGAAACGTCATCCACAAGAAGAATATGCTTGCGCTTTATCGAGTTTTGCAGTTTTTCGGTAAGAACCGCCACCCCGCTTGTCCGGATATCCGTGTAGCTTTGGATGGTAATAATTGAGATAGGAATACGCAGTAAATCAGTTAAGAGATGCCCCAAGGTTAATCCTCCCCGGGAAATTGCTACGATTTGATCAATCGGTTCGGTATGATCTAACATCGTCGCGGCAAGTCTTCGTGCGGTTTCGTGGTAGATTCTCCATGAGACGGGGAGATAGTGGATTGCCATACTTAATTATGGGCTCCTGCTTGACGAATGTCAATCCCTCTGAGGGATTGGGACTGAGGTTGCCGAAGGACCTACAAATAATTATAATAGGTACATGGAAGCTCCTCACAAAACCCTTAAGTACGCGAGTATCGCGATTTCCGGAAGACCGGGGGCAGGCAGGTCTACACTTCTTAAGAATCTTACACCTATTTTGAAACCACTCGGGTGGGAAACATTTTCCGGAGGAGATTGGGCGAGACAATTTGCCATTGGCACCGGTAAACACAATCCCGATGATATCACGCACCATTATGCGACGGATTACGGGGATGAGATTGATCACCAAATAGATGCCGCAATGAGAAAAAAATTAAGCGATCCCAATACGCATGTGGCAGTCGAGTCGTGGATAGCAGGATGGAACATGCAGGGTTTAAAGCATGTATTAAAAGTGCTTCTCATGTGTGATGATGCCCTGCGGATTGACCGCATTGTCAACCGCGATACTATTTCGGTAGCAGAAGCTAAAAAGCATTTATGGGACAGGGAAGAGAAAAACGTAGCGAAATGGAAACGGATGTACGGCGTCACGGATTTCTGGGACCCGAAATATTATGATCTTGTCATCAACACCTATTCCCACGGGCCGCTGGAAACACTGGATCTTGTCCTCCAAGCGTTAGGCTATTATTCCCTCAACGGCCAGCTGGCTGCCCGGGTTTGATCACACGGGTATAGATAAAAAGTAATACTCCTGCAAATAGGGCAATGGCGGCGGAAAAATAGAAGGGGGCGGCGGGGGAAATTTTATCCCACAGCAAACCCGCAATAAAGCTTGCGGGCAGTGTCACGAGCCCGACCAATGAATTATATAACCCGTATGCTCTTCCCCTGTGTCCGCTTGCCACCTGGTCGGCGATATATGCCTTGACGACGCCCTCTGTCGTTGCATAATAAATTCCGTACAGCGCAAATAAGAGCCAAGCCTGATAACTTTTATTCGCGAGACCAAACCCCGCATAGGACACTGCGTAAAAAAACCACCCGATGAAAATGACTTTTTCCCGCCCGATTTTATCCGAGAGACTCCCCAGCGGTATGGAGGCGGCTGCATAGACAAAATTAAACAGTGCATATACCAACGGGATACCAAGTAAACTAACGCCCAAATTTTGGGACCGCAAAATGAGGAACGTATCCGATGAATTACCGAGGGAGAAGATGAGAACGATTGCTAAAAACAGGAAGAATTTTAAAGGCAGCGGGCTTTTTGTATCGGCGGGCCCCACTTTTTTAACCGGTGCCTCTTTGACAAAAAAGGATAAAATGCTCAACGTGAATATCAAGGGGATAGCGGTAATGAAAAAAACGTAATGATACTTGAGAGTGTTATTTCTTAATGCGTACAGTAGGGCGAAAAGGAGCAGTGGTCCGGCGACTGAACCGAGCGTATCCAATGCCCGTACGATTCCGAAACCTTTCCCTCGGGAGGTCACTTGTGTAGACTCTGCAATGAGGGCGTCTTTTGGCGAATCCTTCACCCCTTTACCGACGCCGTCTAAAAACCGCAATCCCAATACACCCATGCCCGACGTGGTGAGGGCCAAGAGCGGCCGGCTGATAAATGAGAGGAAATATCCCGCAAATACAATGGGTTTATTTTTCCTCAGTTTGTCCGACAGATACCCGGCGACAATCCGGAACACGCTGGCGCTGCTGGTAACCAATCCTTCCGTAAGCCCGATAAATTCTTTGCTGAAATGCAGGACATTTGCAAGATACAACGGCAATACCGGAATAAAAATATCCTGGCTGATGCCGCCGAAAAAACTTAATAATCCGATAAAAAAAACGTTGGAGAATATGTTCTTTTTGGCGGCTCCGTTCATACTCCGATATATTATAATACATTGTATGATTCCGACTGAAGAGCAGGCGAAAGCACTATGGGAAAAGTACCGGCTGCCCGAATCGAAGCGCATTCATGTGACGCTGGTAGCAAACGTCGCGATGTTGTTGGCAACAAAATTTCAAGTAGACAAAAAGTTACTTTTGGCTGCGGCTCTTCTTCACGACATTGACAAAGCGGTACCGCCATCCCCTGGTGAGCGGCATCCGGATACTGCGGTGCGTATCCTTCGGGAGGAGGAGATGGGTGAAGTGGCGGATGTCGTTGTCACGCATCCTCTGCATGCAATCCTCGATCCCGCCATTTCACCAAATACCCGGGAACAGAAGCTTTTGTACCTTGCGGATAAGATGGTCAAGTATGATATAGTCGGCGTAGACAAACGGTTTGCCCTATGGAACGAAGAACATTTGCCTCCCGAAGAGCAGAAAATTTTAGATATGAGTTACCCGAAAGTAAAGGAATTGGAACAAGAAGTGTTCAAACTTGCAAGAATATCCCTTGGTGATATACTAAAGATCAAGGTATCATTATGAAAAATATAGGTGTGTTTCTTGCTCTTCTTCTTTTTCCGGTAATGGTTTTTGCAGCAACCGCAACACCCGCCGGGCAGAGCCCTCTGGGCTGCGCCCCCACACCGGAGCCAGTCCAATATGACCTCCCGTATCCCGGTATGTTGCCGAACAATCCGCTGTATGTTCTCAAACAAGCTCGGGACTGGATACTCGACAAACTGATTATGGATCCGGTAAAGAAAACGGAGTTTTATATTTTGCAGGGGGACAAACGATTGGCAATGGGGCTCATGCTTTCCGCCAGCGGGAACGGAGTTCTTTCGGAGCAGACAATCTCCAAGGGTGAGAAGTACATGAATAATGCAGTCCAGTCACTGCTTACCCTCAAAGCGCAGGGAAAAGACGTTCCGGCATACATAACGGACCATCTCACCCAGTCGCTTGCAAAGCACGCAGAGGTACTGACGGCCCAGATACAAAACGCTACCGATGCGACGATTAAATCCGGACTCACCGGATCTTTGGATCTTGTGACGACACTTCGGGCTGATCTGCCGAAATTAAAGTAACGTTGAACACAAAACGTCTGTGTTGTATGGAGCAGTGTATCGTGATCCTGTAATTTCCCGTACTTTTTCCTCATCAAAATTCCAGTAGCTTCAAAGAAAAAAATTGCACTTTTTTGATATAGATATTGCTAGTTGACGCCCTCCATTTAGTGTCTTAGTATGATTTTGAGCACCACATATAGCGTTTTATATTTCATTCGTGAAATAAGGATACGAAAGAAATTGGCCCTTGAAAACTCGGAAAAAGTGTATATATTGAGAAGTCCTAACATACAACGATGAAGTGTTTACATTGAACTGATGAAATGTCCATATTGCGGGTTTGAAAATACAGATGTCATTGAGACACGGGATAATGAAGATTTGTCAGTGACGAGACGCAGGAGAGCTTGCACGAAATGCGAGAAGCGGTTTACGACATACGAGCGGGTGGAATCGGTACCGATTACGGTGATTAAAAAAGACGAACGGCGGGAAACGTTTGACCGGGAGAAACTGAAGCGGGGCATCTGGAGGGCAAGTGGAAAAACGACCATTAAAGCGGCTGACGTAGACAGGATTGTTGATGAAGTAGAGCGGGAATTGATCGCCGGTGAAACGACGGAGGTACAGAGTAAAAAAATCGGAGAGCTGGTAGCCAGGCGTCTGAAAAAACTAGACAAACTTGCGTACATCCGGTTTGCAAGCGTATTCCGGCAGTTTGTGGACATAGAAGATTTTGAAAAAGAAGTCAAAAAGTTACTCTGAGTAACTTTTTGGATCGAGAGATCAATCAATAATAAATAAATTAATAAAACATTATGGAACTCACAGGTATCCGTAACACCGTATTTTTGGACCGATATGCGCTCAAAGATAAGATGGGGAAACCGATGGAAGATGCACCGGAAGCAATGTGGCGGCGGGTCTCTCATGCGATAGCCCAGTCAGAGCACAAAAAAGACAGGGACTTTTGGGAAGAAAAATTCTACTGCGCCATGCAGGATTTTGCGTTTGTTCCAGGCGGCAGGATTTTATCGGGAGCGGGTACCGGATACAAGGTAACGTTTTATAATTGTTTTGTCATCCCCAGCCCTCACGATTCACGCGGAGGAATTCTTAAGACACTTTCGCAAATGGTGGAAATTATGTCGCGCGGCGGCGGCGTGGGCATCAACCTTTCGAGTCTCCGGCCCCGCGGTGCGAGGGTCAGCAAGGTGAACGGATTTTCTTCCGGTCCGTGTAATTGGGCGGTGCTATTTAGCGTCGCCACCAATGATATTATCCAGCAAGGGGGTTCACGGCGGGGTGCACTCATGCTTATGCTCTGGGATTGGCATCCGGATATCGAAGAGTTTATTACCGTGAAACAGGATTTGTCCCGGATTAACGGGGCCAATCTTTCTGTGTGTGTTTCGGATGCGTTTATGGAAGCGGTGAAAAAAGATGCGGATTGGAATTTGATATTTCCCGATAAAACGGATCCGGAGTATGACACGAAGTGGGACGGCTATTTACCCAATTGGATTGCACTCGGGAAAAAAGTCATTGTCCAAAAAACTGTTAAAGCACGGGCGCTGTGGGATCTTATTGCCACCGCAGCGTGGAAAAGCGCAGAGCCGGGTATTGTGTTCATGGAGCGGTATAACAAATGGTTTAATAATTCGTATTTTGAATATGTGAACTGCGTGAACCCCTGTGGTGAAGAAGGATTACCCAACTGGGGGGTGTGTAACCTCTGTTCCATCAATCTCGCGGCGCTGGTGAATGAGAAAGGCGAAATGGATTATGCGCGGTTGGCAGAGATTGCTAAAGTCGGCGTACGGTTCCAGGATGATGTGATTGAAGCGGATTTTTATGTCTTTGATGAGATCCGTAAAGTGCAAAAGCAGGGAGAACGCCGTATAGGTTTGGGTACCATGGGTTTGGGTGATGCGCTTATTAAAATGAAGCTTCGCTACGGGAGCAGCGAAAGTCTGCCTGTGATTGATAAAATCTACAAAATCATCAGGGATGCGGCGTACGAAGCATCGGTGGGTATTGCCGCGGAGAAAGGGCCGTTCCCGAAAATTCAGATCAAAAAGCATCTGGATGCGTACTTTATCAAACAGTTACCGGAATCAGTCCGTAAGGGTATCAAAAAGTACGGGATCCGCAATTCTCTTATTTTACAGCAGGCGCCGACCGGAAGTACGTCACTGATGGCCGGGGTTTCCAGCGGCATAGAGCCCGTGTTTGAGTTTGAGTTTATCCGGCGGGATCGTCTTGGAGAACATATACTCCGGCATCCGTTATATGACGCATGGTTTGAAGAATTCAAAAAGACTCATGGGAGAGAGCCTGCTCGGGAAGACCGCCCTGCATGGTTTGTCTCCGCCAATGATCTGACGCCGGAAGACCACGTCTATGTGCAGGCAGCCATTCAAAAATATGTCGATGCATCCATCAGCAAAACCGTGAATGCTCCAGCCACCCATACGGTTGAGGATGTGAAACGCCTGTATACGCTGGCATATGAGCAAGGATGCAAAGGTATTGCCTACATGCGGGAAGGAAGCAGGGCCGGAGTACTCACACGTCCCGACTTCGCTAAAGCTTCGCCGGGCAAGAAAGAAGAGATGCTATCTCCCGGCATTCCCGAAGTGAAACCGCGTCCGATGGTATTGCATGGATCTACCTACAGGGTTGAGACGCCGGTCGGAGACGCGTATGTGACGGTAAATACTAACGGAGGCAATCAACCCGTAGAAATGTTTATCAGCGTCGGAAAAGCCGGCAGCGATGTAACTGCCATGGCGGAAGCGTTGGGGAAAATTATTTCCCTCACCCTTCGCATGGCGTCACCCATTCCGCCGATGGAACGGGCACACAAAATTGCATCCATGCTTATCGGCATCGGAGGAGCACGCAGTTTAGGGTTCGGAGAAAACCGCGTCAGAAGCTTACCTGATGCCATTGCAAAAGTTATAGACCGGCATTTCGGATTTTTCCAGAAACATCGGGTAGATACTGCGCCACTCCCAGCGACCGACGGGAACGGTAATGGACACCAGATGGCCACAACGGTACAGGAAGCGGTTGCAAAGTTAACCTCTGCTGTGCCGTCTACCCCGGTGTTTGCGCCGTCGGCGGAGGCTCCGAAGGAGGCAGTCGCCACGTCCAAACGTATGGTGACGGTCGATTTATGCCCGAAATGTGGAGAAGCGAGTCTGGTTTTTGAAGAATCCTGCAAGAAGTGCTACAGTTGCGGCTACTCTGAGTGTTAATACTCCACATATGCCAATTTATACCCGGACCGGTGACGACGGTACTACATCTCTTTTCGGCGGGAAGCGTGTGTTGAAGTGTGAGGATCTCGTCGATGTGTACGGGTCGATTGATGAATTAAATAGCTGGATGGGACTCATCGTTTCGGAACTTACCATCGGGCATCTTAAAAAATTATTGTTAGATATACAATCCGATTTATTGATAATCGGCAGCAATCTCGCCGGTTGGAAAACAGATCTCTCGCCGCTGACAACCCGGGCACGACGTATGGAGAAAACAATTGATGATTTGGAACGTGATTTGCCGAAACTGACGAATTTCATACTTCCCGGGGGAAATACTGAGGCGTCACGTGTCCATATTGCGCGAAGCGTTTGTCGCCGTGTAGAGAGGCAGGTCGTTGCAGTATCGCAAAAAGAACACGTCGATCCGATAATCGCGAAGTATCTCAACCGTTTATCAGACTTGTTTTTTATGTTGGCGAGGTTTATAAATAAGCAAGGAAAAGTTAGGGAAACGGTTTGGTCCGGTATTCCCAGAAAGTAAGGAAAAGAGGAAGCCCGTGTGATTCGGGCGCTGTGCCGCAACGGTTATAGTCCGGAACTCTCCCTTACTTGATCCCGAGCAGGAGATGTTATGAAACGAATCCTTTTCATTGTAGTAATCATACTCGCAGCATTTTTTGTTTTTTCCTCTAAAGTTCTATTTATACATCCGCGAAATGTATCTACCGACAACACGACAAAAACGACAGTGTCCGTTTCAGTGACGTTCGATACCGGCTCGACAATAGCGACCGTATCAGGCATCAGCGCCCAGAATGCCTTTCAAGCGCTTTCAGAAGCAGCCAAAAAACAAAACCTTGAACTGAAAACCAAACAATACGATTTTGGGGTATTTGTTGAACAAATAGGAACGTTTGCCAACACAAAAGAAAAAGCGTGGATTTATTTTGTTAACGGAAAATCAGGGACGGTAGCCGCGGATAAACAAAGTCTCAATGCAGGAGATACGGTAGAGTGGAAGTACATGACACCAACTATTGAATAATATGGATACAATACTTTTAATTATTATCGGTGTTCTTTCCCGACTTATGCCGCATCCTGCCAACGTGACAGCCGTTGGTGCACTCGCGGTTTTTTCCGGCAGCAGGTACGGTACAACGAAGGCCCTGGTTATTACCGTCGGCTCGATGCTGATAAGCGATATGGTCTTGGGGTTCCACACGGTCATGTGGGCGACCTACGGGTGTTTCGCCCTTTCCGTTTTACTGGCCAACCTATATTTACGAAAACAATCAGTGCCGCGGATTGTCGGGGTAACGCTGGCATCTTCAATTCTTTTTTATCTCGTTACCAATTTCGCCGTTTGGGTTGTGCCCGGATCCATGTATCCCAGGACCTTAACCGGACTTTTGGAATCCTATATTATGGCATTGCCGTTCTTCCGGAATTCGCTTCTCGGAGATTTTTCGTATAGTGCAATATTTTTTGGGGGATATGCATTAGTTAAACAATTTGTACAGCTCCATGAAAAAAGCCGTTTATAGTTTGTGTCAAATTTCTCCATTAGATATTGGTGTTGGCCCAAGTAAATTCGCTCGGTTTGAAGGGATGTTTGCGCCACAAGATCCACATAGTTCATATAGTATTCACAATGACATAGAGTCTTTGCGTAGTCTTGATAATCAACTTGCTAAAGAACGTCCCGATTGGTCTCAAAAACAAATTCAAACTGAGCGACATTTTCGGTGGAAAAATGGTATGGGTCAAGCACAGATAGATTCGTACAAAGCCGAAAAACGTGGAGATGAAAGCATGCAATCTAAAGAAGCTTTTTGGGACGTTAAGGACGGAGATCTAGTTCATCCTAACTACGGTTCATTTCAAAAGGTTATTGATAATGCGGTTTCAGAAGAAGAGCGCGTGTCATTAATAGCATGGCGTGACGCCGCTATTCATGCAGAATCAGGGTCTCAAATTATTAGTGTTGATTATCATAATGGATTGGCTATTCGCTATGCTGATGCATGGGTTAAAACTAGCGATGGAAGAATAAAACAACAAGTTCGTACAAATATTACAAATGGTACTGACCTTAACAGGCAAGAAGCGCTTACATTTTTATCACGATTAACTAAAAGTGGGAAAGAGTTGGTTGTGGACAATAAACATAATGTTGGGTTTGTCGTAATACGGCCTGATACAAGGAATAGAGTAAATTTAACGAAAGAAGTATCGGCTGTTGATAAAACAGTAATAACCGCTACTAAGAATACCGCGAATGAAATTAAAATTAGGCTGCAGCCCGTTGACCGGGATCTGCAGCAAAAAGACGATGGGAAATTAATACCAGCAACTGGAATTAAAAAAGATTCCATTTTTGATAGGGTAAAAAGTATGTTTGCAAAACCGGACCGTGTCGGAGATGTTCTCGTGAGGAGCGTGAGGAGAGAATTTGTGGGATTGAAATTAAGCGACGTACGAATTAATCTTTTGCCAAATAGATTAGGAAGAGAAAGATCAAAAAGAACAGAACGAAAGATAGACCCAAGAGTAAGAAACCGTGTTGAAGTTTTTGCTTTAATGAATGAAAAGAAACGCCGAATTGAAAAATCCATTGCT
>JAPLWC010000056.1 GCA_026396845.1 Candidatus Gottesmanbacteria bacterium | reverse complement strand
TCGATACTGAGTTTTCGCAACAACGGCTTTTTTATAAAATTTTCCAGAACAAACGGGGAATTCGATGGTATACTCGAAACATCAATTGAAAGCCGCATGATCTTTACTGGCTTTGTGATAACGACGTAATCACACGTTTTTGCCTCTTCCATAAATTGTTTAGAGCCCTTGTCGCCATCTAAAATGCCGTTATAAAGATTCACAGCATTGATTGTGGTAAATGAATCAAAAAGTTGCTTGAGGCGCTTGAGGTGGATACGCCACTTCAACCGTGACGACCAATGATACATATTGCTCCAATCGAGATACACATTGGTCTTTTTGGTAAAAATGTGTGATAGTTCCTGTATCCTCTCGGGATATATCGCTGCTAATTTCTCAATCCGCTCAGTTTTTGGTTTAAACATACATTTTAAGCATAATAAATAAAAAGCTAGGATATGCGTAGTTTATCACAAAAAACCTCGTCGGGCTTTCGCATGGACGAGGCGTTTATATTTTTATACTACACCACTTTTGTCAGGCTTTCAATAGTTTAGATTGTTTTAACGGGATATTTAGGTCATTGACATGCTTGGGTCCCCTACGGGACTCCATGCGAACCTATTTTTCTTCAAATAGTCTCGAAGCGGAGATATTGAGGGTGGCGTATAGAACGTTAGAAATGTGAATTATTGGTGAAAAAGCTGTCTTAGGCTAGTAACATTTTCAGCAGCAGACATAAATGACTCCGAGGCTACCAATGGATATCCTAAATGACGAAGGTCAGCAATCTCATCTTGAATACCACGATTGCGAATATTATCGTATTTATCCTGTATATCTATTTCATCAACCGAATATACGGTAAAGTCTGAATTCCACGAACCTACTATTTGTCCTAAAAGAAACCCCTTACGATTTGGTTCAGTAAGAAAAACATATGGCTGAAAGTGTTGATCCTTGTGTCTTTTTTCTTGAGGATATCCATTAACTGCCGAAATCGCTTGTGCAAAGATAGAATTCACAGCCTTTTCATTATTGATAATATCAGGTACGAGATATTTTACATCGAAAACAAAATGTATATTATCAGGCTTCGGATGGATAAGATAATGCGTTTTTTCTTGCCTAGCTCCTGCCATAGAACAATAGAATACTCAATTTAGAGCAAAATAGCAAGATAAATGACCCCTTGGGTCCCCTACGGGACTCCATACGAACCTGGTTTGAATCAAATCTTCGGGAAACAGAACTGTTGAGGGTGGCGTATAGGGTTTTGGCTATTTGAGAACTTGCTCAATAACTTCTTGAACCAACTTAATGCGAACTCTGTCATCGTCAGTAATTTTTTTGGTAATATTAAACGTTTCATAAGCATAAGAGTTTCCCACTAAATGCATAATCTGCTCTGGTAGAATTTGATAAACCTCCGAATAGAACGGTTGTTTTTCCTTAGGATCTTCATTTGGTTGCCACTGATTAATACGTACTATGACATCCCTATCAAAGATCTTGTTGAACAATCCATAATTGTGACCAGCAACAATGAACTGGCGCTTTCCACCTTCAGGATCTGAAAGCCACAGATCCTTTCCAGGTAAATCCTCTGTAGAATTGGCAAAGGGAAGTCTAAATTTTTGTAATGTTTTATGGTGTATGTCAATATAATCAAGGACAGTCTTATGCAACGTACCCGCTAATTCTTGCATTAGTTCCTCTTTCTGAGAAGTTCCTTGCGCCTGTTTAAATCGATTCTCAAATGCTTCCATTCCCATACAAACCTCCATTTTCTGGACAAGTGGTTTGGACTATAACACCAATCTTTTTTATATGCAAATGAATGATAAGCGGTAGTCAACAGAGGTTTCCTTGGGTGGCGTACGGGAGTTGAACCCGTCAAAACTGCCTCCACAGGGCAGCGCCTAACCGACCGGCACACGCCACCAATAGCCCTATTATATCATCAGGGGCCGAAGAAGCGGAGGAGCGCAGTCCATGGCGGGACGCGAATGAGCGCCAAAATATCCGCGAACGTAAACGTGCCGTCGTTGTTGAAATCAAGCGGAAGGAACCGTTTGGGGTAAAGTGTCGTAATTTTTGACCCCAAGGCCGTGATTGTTTGCCGCGGCAGATAGCCGTGAACGAGAGTCACCACGCGGTAGAGGTTGCCCGGAATGATATTGGTGAGTCCCCACGCCGTGACCGCACCGTTTTTCATCGTTAATCCGGTAAATTTTTGCAGGAGCGTATTTTTGTCATAGAGAAGTACCGTGACGTCAGTTGCTTCGCTCGTTTTTCTCCAGCCGAGGTTTGCATGGATTTCAACGGACGGAGGCGGTAATATATTTTCCTGATTATGACGGACGACTACCTCCACGGTGCGTGGACCGGTCCGGTCAGGGGTTTTGAGGCGGATTGTAATAGTTCCGCTACTCCCCGGTTCGACCAGCGGTACCGGGTCAGCAACGCCAGAAATATCGTCGCCCATCACGAACACGGTGTATGCATCTTTCGGATCCAATATCCCCTGCCCGTCATTTTTCACTTCTGCGGTCAGCGTGTAGATGGATCCGGATACAAGCGTACCGGGTAGAAGATCGGTGGTCAATGTATACGATTCGTGTTGTCTGGGCACCCCTTTTATTTTTGCTATTGCCTGATATGCGTAATATTGGTTGTAAAAATTATCGGTGCCCAGTTGTTGAAAAGAGAAATGGTCAAACGGTACATCCTGATAATTGAAAAGGAACGGCGTAACTGCGACAATTAGTGAATCGTTCCAGACAGTTTGGGAGGCGATTTGGAGGTTAGCACCCACCTGGTCGGAAGATAGGAACCCGGGTGCATACACCTTTCCCTCGCTGTGCTGCCATCCGGTTTCGGTGATAAATACCGGCAGCTCCCGGGTGAGTCCGAGTGTGGAAAGATACGAAAGCTCCCATTGATAGGTGGTGAGTGTCCCGCGGCCGGTGGCGTAGGGTGAACCGGAAAAACCTGGATTAGGATACGAGTGTGACGTCCAACCGTCGATGAGCGTAAGAATTTCCGGTTTGGCCGCGATCATGCGGCGTAAATACTCCGTTTCGTCCATTGCCGTTCCATCACCGGCCGAGGCGTCAAGACCCGCCGGCAGTATAAAGAAATCACTGTTGGCCTCTTTGAGTGCCGTACCAAAGGCAACGAGATCGTCCGCGTATTCTTCCGGATTAATTTGCCCTCCCCATTCATTGGCATGGTTGGGTTCGTTGTAGAGGAGGACGTAGCGGTTTTCGGTAGGCCAATTCAGGCTGTTTAACAGTTTGACGATTTCGTAAAACCGATCTTTTGTCGGTTTTACCCACACAGTGTTTTCTACATGCGTCGCAAGACGGATAATCGGAATAAGATGAAGCCGGCGCATTTCGTTAAAAATCTTTTGCCAGCGGTCGTGATCGCGCTGCGCGTCCGGGAGTACCATCGTGACGTATCCCCAATCCCCGCCCGTGCTGTTGACGAGCTGTGTGACATTGGCAAAATCATTGGTGTCCACAACATGGATGCCGTATTTGTTATTCGGGACGCTCGCGGGGTCATAAATAGCATAGGCCTTGAGTGGAAAGACCAACGCAAAAAGAAATAAGAGTATGGCGATCATATTTGGTATAATAGCATGAGTGCGGCATTAGTTCATTGGTAGAACGCAACTTTTCCAAAGTTGATGTGAGGGGTTCGATTCCCCTATGCCGCTCAAAGGCTCCCATAGTTCAACGGATAGAACACGTCCCTTCTAAGGATGCGATGCAAGTTCGATTCTTGCTGGGAGCGCAATGAAGTTTTTAAAGAAAAATATACAGTATATTCTTCTGGCAATAATTCTATGCGCTTCGCTGTGTCTCCGCGTGAACCAACTGAATATAATTCCCGTGGGCATGACGGACGATGAGGTGCGTGAAGTATATAGTGCCTATAGCCTGTGGCATACCGGACGGGATCTGACACAAGGGATATTTCTGCCGTTTTCATTTGTCCTCCATGATTTTTCTTTTACGCCGGTGCCTGTTTATATCACCGCGCCTTTTGTAGGATTATTCGGTCTATCACCTGCAAGTGCCAGACTGCCGTTTGCCCTGGCCGGCGTGGGTGTGGTTTTTCTCACGTATTTACTTATCAAACGGCTTCTGGGCAATCCCGCTGTTGCGCTCCTTTCGGCTGCGGTACTTGCCATCAACGTGTGGGCTATTCAACTCTCACGCATGGCCTATGAAGCGGAATTTGCATTGCTTTTTTATCTGTGGGGTACCTATATATTTTTGGGAAACTGGAAGAAACATCCATACGGATCAGCGCTTGGTTCCATGGCAGTATTATTTTTAGCATTCAACAGTTATAACGCGACGAAGTTGGTATACATTCCGCTGCTTCTCGTCTTGCTTTGGTATAAACGGAAGGAGATCGCCGGTAAAAAATATCTACTAGGTGTCGTTGCCGGATCCGTACTCGCAACCATCGGAATTTTTGCCTATTTTACCTTTTTTCAGGGGGCGAGCGCGCACGGGGGATATTTCTTGATTTTTCAGGATACGGGGGCAGCCGCGCAGGCCGTGGAATTGGCGCGCCGCGCATCAAGCGCGCCCCACATACTTCAGGTGCTGTATCACAATAAACTGACCTATTTTATTGATCAGGTTACCTCTCATTATTTATATGCGTTTTCGCCTGATTATCTATTTTTGAATCAGGAAGGGAGCGGCATTTATTCGTTGTGGTCGCGCGGAAATTTTTATCTCATCGCCCTGCCTTTCCTTTTTATCGGGCTCTTTTCCCTGTGGAAAAGGCAGAGTAAACTATTTATTTTCGCAACGCTCGCGGTGATTATTGCGGCATTGCCGTCGGGAATCGGGCCGCCGCCGTTTACCTACGCCACACGGTCAAGCTTTATGCTCCCGTGGCTTGCGCTTTTTATGGCATTCGGAATCTATTCGTTGGTACAAAGCGTCAAATTTATTAAAATTCGAATTATCCTTACTGCGTTGATTATCGCGGTGTATGCATATTATGTCGGAGGATACCTTACCCAATATTATTTTGAGTGGCCGCGGTATAGCGCCAAATCCTTCGCTGAAGATCAAAAGGATATCATTTCATATATCAACCACTATCCCGACAAACAGGCGAAGTTTGTCATAACCAATGTGTCTGACATGTTTTTTCTGCAGTATGCGTTCTATACGCATACAGATCCCCGGCAAATCCAACAACTCTACCGTACTTCGGAAAAACCTACAGAATTTGCACACATGACGGTCATTCCCACATGTATAGCGACATCCGGCGCCGATCCGCGCGGATTTGTACCGGTTGGGACTATATACATAACAAGCAGCGCGTGTCATACCCAGCAGCCGGACGATGCACTATTTTTACCCGACGGGGAACAGATGTGGAATATGTATAAAGGCGCCGTAACCCTTTGAAAGAACCGGCTAAAACTTTTTGCCGATTACTATTTCCCGGAGCAGTATCCGTAGAATCCGCAACCCTGTGGGTATTGCGTGCGCAGTGCTTGTGCCCCCGATCCGGGGTTTTTCTTGGGTCGGAAACTCCGCAATCCGCATATGCAGCTTGAGTGCCCGTATCGTCATCTGATATTCGATTGCGAATCCTTCCGCATCAAGTCGTAAACGCCTGAACGCATCTTTGGTAATCGCACGGTAGCCGTTTATGGAATCCGTTATGTGTCCGCGGAATATGACATTAGCTAAGAACGTAAATGCGCGGTTCGCCCATGCCCGTGGTTTCACGCGTTTTGTATCTTCTTCGTTGGTACTTCCATTCATAAAGCGTGATGCAATCGTCATGTCAAAGCCAAGGTTGAGCAACTTCAGCAATTTCGGTATATCTCGCGGATCCTCGTTGCCGTCCGGGGAAAAAAATATAAGATTCTGCCCTGTGGCATGACGTGCACTCAGCCTGAATGCCTCGCCGCGTCCGGGTTTCTCCTGATGGATGACCCGAATGCGGTGTTTTTTAAATAATTCGACTGTCCCGTCCGTCGAGCGGTAATCCACGGCAAAACACTCGTCTACCTTATCCGTAGGGATGGATGCAATGAGGCTTCGGAGACCTGACAATTCATTTCTGGTGAGAATAATAAGGCTTGATGTATGCATTTAATTAACGAATTGGACAAGATCGCCGACCCGGATTCCCAGCGATTGTATCACACCTGCGTTTACTTCCAATACTTTATCCGCCGGCACTTTAGGCGCGAGGCTTACCGGCTGCGCCGTATCGTTGACCGGCTGCGGGATATTTTGGGAAATATCCGCGACTTTATTACCGTTTATCCAAATAAAATCTAACGGAAACCTCATGCCTTTCATCCAGAAGCCGTACCGGTCCGGGTGGTCATACACGAAGAGCATCCCGCTACCGGCGGCAAGAGCATCCCGGTATCCCAGACCTTTTTCTTTTTCCGCTTCGGTAACCGCAAGCATGAGTCGGATCTCTTGTCCGTTTATTATTGCCTTTTCCCCGATCGGATGGCGGATGTAGTACCACGCGGTGATGGTGATAAGTGCAATAATTCCGGCAATCAGAAACTTTTTCATACCCGCATAGTATCAACGTTTTCGTGTTATGACAAACGAAAGAAGTGAAGAAAGGATCTCTTTGTGTTTTTTGGAAATCGTTAGACGGTCAAGTGAAGTTTTTGCAGCTTGTTTATATGCGTGTATATCTTGCTGCGTGAATGGATTGTTTTCGTTGTCAAGCTTGTCATCCTGAATTTGAAAAAGAATGCCAAATGCTTCGCCGAGGTGTTCAAAAAGATCAATCGTTTTCTTATCAGCGCCGGCAAGCATTGCTCCTGCCATCATCGGGAGAGAAAATGTGTAGCGGGCGGTTTTATATTTGTACAGCGTAAGTATTTCATCTTTCGCCGGAATATTCGTCGTCAGACCGAAGGATACGTCCTGCATCTGGGCAATGCAGACTTCCTGGAACACCTGTGCGCTTATTTTTTGTACGGGCGTTTGATCTAAAAGCTCATCGGCAAGAAAAAACAGGATGTCGCCGACGCATATAGCCAACCCTTCATTGTTATATTGCACATGCAGCGCCGGTTTTCCCCGCCGAACAGAATCATGGTCCATGATGTCGTCATGAACAAGAAGTGCGGTGTGGATACATTCGTATGCTGCGGCAACTTTGATGGCCTGTTCCTTTTGTTTTCCTTTTAATACGTCATGAATGAGGAGTACTAAGGATCCGCGGATCGTTTTTCCTTCCGAAACAATACTTCTGATTTTCTCAATCGCATCCGGTCCCCACGCGTTGACCCGCGCAAAATCTTTTTGTTTGGAGGCAAGAAAGGCAGCAAGAAATGCATCCACTTCTTTTTTATACTGCTGAAGTTTATCCATAAAATTTGTCGGCTCTGACAGAGGTTCTTCGAACTACAGACTATATGAACCTCTTTCAGCCTGTCGAAAGTATAGCACAAAATATCCGGACACTGCTCAATCCGGAAGCCGGGCGTGTTATCCCCGCCCGCCCCCGCCCCTGCGGATAGTACTCGCCGGAAAAGCCGCGTCGTCGCGGCTCCGCCCGCCAACCGCGGAAGTTGTGCAGGGTGCCATAATAATTCATAGCGCAAAGCGCTACCTCAAGCCGTGCACCCAAACCAACCGAGTACTCCACGGGGATAAAATTTCGAGGCGGGGGGTGCCCCAGCGAGCCCGACCAGACCCCGCCAACAGGCGGGGGCTAGGACGGGCCGAAAGGGGAAGGGGCCCGCGCTCCGGCGCGGGAACGGGCCAGGGCGACCCCCGCGTGTGCGTAAGGTCGTAAAAGTTCAAAAACCGGAGCGTCGCGGAAATAGCGCCGATGGACGCCTGGGCTTTATTCCGCGCGCGGGGAAGGGACTGTGTGCCGTGATAGAAAAGGTAACCCAGGGCGAGCCCCGCCATAGCGGGGCCTATCCGCGCTAAGCGGGGGTGCAGAGCACAATAGCTGAGCTGGGTGGGTGGGGTGTATGAAATCTAGGAGGTCTTCCCTAGTGCCGCCCTCCGTAATGGCCCCGCTCCTGCACCGCTATAAAAAGCCAACAAAAATACCCCTCAAACGTTCTCTACGTCCTGCCGCCGTGCGCGCACCAGGGTCGAGGGAACCCGGCAAGCGCGCGCCGCTAGTGCCACCTCTTGTTACAACACCGCTCCTGCACCGCTCATAAGCCGATGAAAAATGAGTGCGCTGTATGAGGGTAATCGGCACAGCGGCAGGCAGGACGGCGCACTGGCGGGCGAGGTCAGGCACTGCGAGCCCGCCTAGTAGCGACGAGCAGGGGCGAGCGCCACTTTGGGAGGGCCCCAAAGTAGGCGCTAGTAGTCCCCCCCAAAGAGGACTAAGACTACCGCGCGGGTGAGGGGGGTTGCCCTGTCCGGCTGGGGGGGACGGCCCCTGCTGTGCCCGGAGCGGCGAGCGCAGCCCGAACGGAGCGAAGCCGCGTAGGGCACCTTATGCGTTCAGAGTATAGCGAGCGAGCGAAGTGAGCGAGCGTATTAAGATCATCCGTCAATTTGGTCTTGCGCACGGTACCGGCGAGGGCTGTCGCCGTTACGAGCACACGCCTTTTGCGTGTGCGAGAGTGCGCGGTTTTGGCGGATCGCTGTTATCACGCCGCTAGCGGCGTGAAGCGTCAATTGCCGCACCGGCAATTGTGCGGTCCCCGCCCCTGGCGGGGTCCGCAAGCGTTACCAGCGATACGCGTCTTTTCTTTCTACAATAAAGCCTATATGGAGAGGTGGACTTTATGGATGTGAATAATTTAATTTTTTGATATACTTAAAACCATGAACGAGATTGGTAATTTAGGACCAATAATACAACCAGCACCAAAAGACACAGGCTTTTCTATCGTTGGAGCACAAAATACGGATAGTTTTGGAACGTCACATTGGCAGGATTTTCTCAACACGAGAAAACTATTAAACGCATGGGAGCCCCCCCTAAATAGTCCTTATAAGCGTTTTGTAAAAACCAAGTTAATCGAATCTATAAATCACGTTGGCCCGCAAATTCAACCTCGTTATAGCGAAGGAGAACAAACAAGTGAAAGAGAGCTACAAAACTTAATAGCAAACGGAGTGCTTGGTGAAGATACGGCAGTTATTTTAGATAGCGGAGGCGCTCATAGTGTCGCAATGTCTGTGCAGTTGGCAGAACAAGGATACCAGCCGATTGTGATGTTTAACAATACTCCCCATCCAAAAGGAGTTAATAAATCGGAACAAGAATTGGCAACCCTTTTATATTTTGCCCAACAAGCAGGTCAACTTAAAGGGCAAGGAATTGTTAAAGGAGATTCACCTCCGGTATTTGTATTAGATTGTCATAGAGACGATGGCATGCTTGGTCATGGAAAAGATGCGGTAAATAATTCCTACACTTACCGACCATCAGATTTTCCTTCGGCCTCTGAATTGAGACGGCATGGAATTACCAAAATAGTCTATTTGAACGAAGGAAACCAACATGGTGGCATAAACCCCTCGTATCAATCAATGGATAGACTTGGAAACGACCTCAAACCTATAGCAAAGGAATATGAAAAAGCTGGAATACAAATGCTTTATACTGGTATTTCTCCGTGGGGTGAACATAGATCAAGTTTATCAGATTTCAGTCATTTCGACTTTTAACCCCTCCATAAAGAAGAAGTCCGATCCGTTGATTAGATTTTAGCTTCGGAAATAAGTTTACGTTCAATGACAAGAAGGAATAGATTCGATTGGCGATCAGATGACAACCGCGTTCGATCAATGGGGATTGTACCCCGGGGTTCTGTTTGGACTGATTAGGGTTCGTGGCTCGTTTGCGTTTCTCGTTGAAATACCCGCCAGCTTCGAGTACACTTTCAATAGAATATAAATCATCCTCTGCAGCGATAATCGCCCGTAAACCCGGGCAATGCTTTGGCGTCTTAAGGGGCGTATCGTCCGAAAGCCAAAGCATCGCTGCAGAGGGTAGTAGGCGGTATGCCCCTTTCTGCAACAAAGGGAAACAGCCAAAGGAGGTTTTATGAAATGGATCATTCCTGCGGCGCTCGGAGTTTGCGCGATTATTAGCGTCTCAGTTCTCGTTTCCACTCTCGTTGTTCGCTCTCAAGGCTATGTCCGTTTTGTCTCCGCGCCGCGGCCGGATAACTCGGATTACGGGTATTTTGAAGTAAACGGAAGCAAGTATTATCAGGTGTATACCCCGACCGAAATTCAAGGGAAGGGTATTCCGCCCGGCGCTCACATTCATGCGATTGATATACGGGGAGGAAAATAATATAGCTTTATAACTGTAATGGATGAATAGGATGAATTATAAATATTTCTATAACTGATACTATTCGATCCGTGTTTTTATTTACATCTTAATTTCCCGATTTTTTAGACACCGCTTCCTTTATCTTTTCAATTATTTGTAAGGAAACATACTCTGCTTTTTCTAAATGTGTTTTTGACGTCTCATTTTCGATTGAAATTGTAGCGGTACCCCCACCAAATGGACTTCTCGCCCCAAAAGCTTCGGAGGTTACACCATAACGGACTGGAATCATACAAAAACCGCATCGTCTTTGTTTATCAAAAAAGGTATTTAATTCCAAAGAAATGAGATCATATTCTCTAGCGTACGGTTCTTTTCTTTCCCCATTATAAACATTGATATATCTGGAAGAACAAATGAACACTCCAAAAGTAGATCTTTGAGCAGCTCGTATAATTTCTGTATATATAATTTGAGGCTTATCTATTAAGTCTAAATAAACTTTAGATGGATAATTAACTTCAAGAAAATTATAAAGGGCAAGTACAAAGCTTTTTTCATCCGGATATGCACCGTCACCGTTTGATGCATGACTAATAAAAATATAATGCTCATCAGGGATTTTGATTATCCTTTCAGAGTTCTCATCTATGAGTTTCCCATAATCAATCTGCCCACCCTCATTTACCGGCTCACTGACTGTATTATTAGGGAGAGAGCTATTTATTACATCTGAATTATTTAAATTAATATCGCTAATATCATTCATGGATTCGTTTTGCCTATCGAATTTATATATACTTTCCGTAACTCATTTATTCGTGCATTAAGCCAGTTCGAGTTTTCATCAGTAGCGTTTTTACTAACCCATTTTTCAAGAGTTAGTAGTGGTTTAAACGATCCCTTTTCCTTGAGGTTTTCTACAAAAGCAATTACGATTCTCCAGAGATAATTAACGTAATCCCAATATTTTTTGTCCCTTTTCTCGCCAATAACTTTAAACGAATAGCTAAGTAAATCAAAAAATTTAGGCAGGTATTTATCGTCCTGTAATTCAATAAGAGGCTTAGCAAAAGCTAGCGAGTCTAATTCTATTTCTTCTGATCCTACAGAGTGCTCAATTCCCTCAATTTTTCTTCTATCGAATTCAATAGGAGTCTTTAATTGTACAAATCTCCAGTTAATTGAATCTTCGTCTTTATAAACAGATATCAGAAGCGAGTTAGCCGTTTTGGAAAGTTCTTTATCTTCCGACTTTTCAAAAATGTTTTTTAAAAAAGCTTTTGTCTTTTTATCCGAGTCGTTAACAAAAAATGCAAGATTTTCAAGCGCTGCTCGCTGTTCATAATCGGGGATGTTCTTATCTCCCAAGAATGACAACA
>JAPLWC010000080.1 GCA_026396845.1 Candidatus Gottesmanbacteria bacterium | reverse complement strand
AAGTCTGCACCCTTTGCCCAAACATACTCCGCACGTTACATCGACTTCAAACGATGGTTCAGTAAACTGAAAGTGAAATGGTCGGATGCGGGTTTTGCGCTGCGGGCCGAAAAATTGTATGGCAAAATAGTCGAGTACCCCTTTAAGGTTACCGATCGAGACGTTGTGATCGATATATAATCCTTCAAACTGGTGAAACATCGGCGTGTGTGAGACGTCAATTTGCCGGCGATAACATTTGGCGATATTGATAATTCGGATCGGGAGCTTTCCTTTTTCCATTTCGCGTACCTGGCCATTACTGGTGTGAGGCGTAAGTACGATTTTTTGCTTATGCGGGTTGTGGCTTGGTTTACCCGGATACTCGATAGAAAATGTTTCCCATTCATCGCTTGCCGGGTGGCTGTGGGGCATATTCAACGATTCAAACGGATACCAGTCCCAATCAACTTCGGGGTGACGCACACGGGTGAAGCTGATGCGTTCGAATATCCGCGATATCTCGTCTATGGCCTGCGTTACGATATGCAGGTGTCCCTCCGCCGGAGCGATCCCGGGCATGGTCGGATCAAATGACAATGTGGTTTTGGGGGCCTGTGTCGTGCCACGGGCGGCGAGAGCCTGCAATATGGTCTGTTTCACCTGGTTGACCACCGTGCCTGCCTGCGCGCGGTCCACAGCCGGCACGAGCCGGATCTGCTTGGTGAGTTTGCCAAGCTCGCTTTTGCTGCCTAAAAGGTCCATGCGCAGTCTTTCGGCGGACTTTTCTCCGTCGGCAATCGCGTCCAGGGCATCCTGCTGGCACTCCAATAGCATCCCTATAAAATTTGGCGTCGGTATCGGATCACTCATATGACTTCACTTTCATTGTACGGTTTAGCTTGTATTCCCGCAAGCCGCGTTTAACTCGGCGAGAGAGGCAGACGATTAATTATTATCCGCGGTCGCCCGCCTCTCTGGAACTCGTCAGTTGTTTAGCAATCTGTTTACAACTTTCAGTCCCTGTAATGCATGTACCCATGTATGAGCAGCGCACGTTTGTTCTGCAAGCCCTTTAAATTTTTGGTCAATTTGCCTCAAATCTCCGTCGGCGCATTTTGGGTTAGTTTCTATTTCTTCTCGATAAATCGTATCGAATGCCTGAAAAATTGGGTCTGTTACGACTTTTTGAACTAATTCCCTTGCTTGTAGATCAGCGTGTAGAATATTTTGATTATGGACAATTACTGTTAACGTCTCATCGTTGCCCAATATATGAAGCCAACCTCCTTTCAAAAAATAACCATCAAAAAACCCGCTCGCGCGGGGTTTTGTGTCTGAAAGGTTGTGATTTTTGTTTATCTTATCCAACCCAAAACACCCCGCGAGAGCGTGGTAGAGAATGAGGAACTGAATCCCCCAACTCGACAGAGTGTAATATACATTTGGGTTGTCATATATTGCTATTGTACTACAATTCGACTGGACTTTTCAAGATTCTCTATACGTTCTTCCAAATTTGTTACTTTATTGCTCTGTAAAATTTGTTCTTGGTTGAATTTGTTATATGAAGTAATAAGCCAATCGAGTTTCCCGTCAAGTTTGTGTAGTTCGGTTTTTAAATCCTCCTTGATTCGTACGCGCAGTTCTTCAAGAAGTTGCTCAAACATTTTTTGGGTAAACACACCGTAGCGTTCCTTAATTTTAGATGCTCGTTTTGCATTCCGGAATTTTTTTTCAATCGCGGCGTGACGTTTTTCAAACGAGGGTTTCATTGAACCCATCTTAGTTGACCGTTTTTACTTTGTCAACGATTTCCTCGAATATTTCCGGATCCTGGGTTACCAGATTTGCAAGTACTTTGCGGTCCATGTCAATATTGGCGGCCTTGAGTTTGCTCATAAATACGCTGTAAGACAATCCGTTTTGTTTGGTGGCTTCCGAAATTCTCGTGATCCACAGTTGCCGGAAATCGCGCTTCCGGTTTTTGCGGCCGCTGTGGGCATATTCTCCGGCATGCAGGTACGCCTGCGTCGCCACGCGGATAAGCCGGCGTTTGGTCATCCGGTAGCCTTTGTTGGCTCTCAGAATTTTATGATGTTTGGCTCCTGCATGAACCCCTCGTTTTACTCTCATATAAAAAAATTAAAAATTAATATATTTTTTATTCGTCAATTTTTTTATGTATTTAAAAACCGCTTTACCATCCGTGAATACCGGATGTTCGTAATTTCCTGCGGCGCGTCCTGCCGTCGCTGATGGGATTTGCTTTTTTTGCTGCGCAAATGTCTTGCACCCTGCGTGCGATGCATGACCTTACCGCTGGCGGTAATCTTAAACCGTTTTCTGACTATTTTTTTCGTCTTCATTTTCGGCATATTATTTCTCTTTCTTCTTGTCCGGTACCACCATTGCGCCAAGTACTTTTCCTTCCAAATGCGGCTCACGGACGACCCGTACGGATTCCAGTCCTGCGATAAACCGTTTCATGACGTCAAACCCGAATTCTTTGCGCGTGATCTCCCTCCCCCGGAAAAACAATGACAATTTAACCTGGTTGCCGTCTGCCAAAAATTCTTTTGCCTTGTTGAGGCGTGTATCGAAATCATGCTGCCCGATAAACGGCCGGAGGCGGATTTCTTTCACCCCGACATTTTTCTGGCTTTTCCTTATCTCCTGCTCCTTTTTGGCTTCCTGATACTTAAATTTTTTAAAATCAATGAGCTTCGCGACCGGCGGTTTTGCCGACGCCGCTATTTCTACAACGTCAAGATCGAGCTCTTTTGCCTTCTGGAGTGCTTCCAGTTTCGTCACTATACCAATCTGCTTGCCCTCTTCATCCAACAGACGAACCGTCGGACTCATGATCTGGTAATTCAGCCGGTAGTGTTTATAGAGTATGCTCAATCGCTTTTTGTAGCAGGGATAAAAAATTCTCAAGGCTCATCGCTTTGAGATCTTCACCCTTGCGGGTCCTGACGGAAATTACACCTTCCGCCACTTCTTTATCCCCTATTATACCCATGAACGGCACTTTTTGCAATGTTGCGTTCCGTATTTTGGCGCCCATAGGCTCATTTTTCTCATCTGTCTCCACGCGGATTCCGCGGTTTTTAAGTTCAGTAGCCATTTTTTGCGCTGTCGCGACATGCCGCTCGGCAATCGGGATAAGGGTTACCTGCACGGGCGCCAGCCACACAGGGAATGCGCCGGCATAGTGTTCAATAAGGAATGCCATCGTCCGTTCAATCGCGCCGATCGATGCCCGGTGGATAACTACCGGCTGCTTTAGGCTGCCGTCGGGCGCCACATACGTGAGATCAAAGCGTTTGGGCATGACGAAGTCGTATTGCACGGTAAATGCCGTTTCTTCGTGTCCGGCGATATTTTTAATCTGGACGTCTATTTTCGGCCCGTAAAAGGCGGCCTCATTGGGCGCTTCGTAAAACGGCGCCTCTGTTTCCTCCAAAACCTCACGCAGTACCTGCTCCGCGTTGTCCCATGCCGCATCGTCCTTGAAATATTTTTTCGTCTCAGTTCGGTCTCCCAGGGACAACCGGTACCGGTAATCCTCACCTTTTATCATGCCGAACCGGTGGTTGACAAAATCGATGAGATCCAACACGGCAATTATTTCCTTCTTCGCGTTTTCCGGCTGTGTGATGATGTGCGCGTCAGCCAGCGTAAACATGCGGACGCGCATGAGTCCTGACAATTCCCCGCTTTTTTCATACCGGAATTGGGTAGCGAGTTCCGCAAATCTCACCGGAAGCTCGCGCCAGCTGTGCGGTGAAGACTTATACAGCATAAAATGGTGCGGACACGTCATCGGCCGCAGGATGAGTTCATCCTCATCCACGTTCATCGGCGGATACATTGTTTCTTTATAGTACGGATAGTGGCCGCTGGTGCGGTACAGGTCAACCTTGGCCAGTGGCGGCGTCACGACATGCTGATATCCTCGCTTGAGCTCCTCGTCCACGATAAAACGTTCTAAGATTCTTCGGATCGTGGCTCCTTTGGGAGTGAGCATCGGCAGACCGGCCCCGATCAAATCCGAAAATACAAAAAGCCCCAATTCCTTGCCCAGCTTCCGGTGGTCGCGTTTTTTTGCTTCCTCCTGGCGCGAGAGATAGTCATCCAGTCCTTCGCGTGTCGGGAATACGGTGCCGTAAATGCGCGTGAGCATTTTATTTTTTTCCGATCCGCGCCAGTATGCACCGGCAACGGAAAGTAAGTCAAAAAATTTCAATTCTTTGTCCGGATGCGTGCAATGGCCGCCGCGGCAGAGATCCGTATATGTGCCCGATGTAAAGAGCGTAAGCTTCTGGCCTTCTTTGCTAAACTCCTCAATGAGTTCTTTTTTATATTCGTTATCTTTAAAAAATTTAATCGCCTCTGCCTTTGTGACCTCTTTGCGCTCAAACCCCTTCCACGTGCCAACGAGTTCAAGCATTTTTGCCTCGATTTTTGGAAAATCGACTTCGGATACTTTCACGTCACCAAAATCAAAGTCGTAGTAAAATCCGTTTTCTATCGCCGGCCCGATCGTGCGTTTGGTGTTGGGCCAAAGCTCCATGACCGCCGCCGCAAGTAAATGCGCACAGGAATGCCGAAGATGGTCGAGTTGTTCTTGTTCCATATTTTTCAACAAAAAACCGTTCATTCATGCGCCTCCGATTGATATCGTGAGAGTTTCCAGCGCATAATAAACGGTACTTAATTTTTTCTTCATTACGCCGAAGCCCGCGCTTCTCTTTGAGGTTGGTTACGTCTCATGCAATCGGGAAGTATGTATATTTTGCTATGAGCGTCCTTTATTGTCAAGTGTTACCTAGAGCCTCGTTACGTATATACCGATCGGCGGAGCGGTTGGATTAGATTTATCCGGTACTCCTATGGGCACCATTTCACCGGATTTATATAATGTGATCATAAACAGCGGCGCTTTATCAAAATGTTCCGCTCTTTTGCCTAACGGGTGCAATAAAGTATCTGGAAAAGTTACGCATGTAGCTACATCTTCTGCACCTCTGA
>JAPLWC010000101.1 GCA_026396845.1 Candidatus Gottesmanbacteria bacterium | reverse complement strand
GGCGGTGTAGCGCGGATCGAAGCTGCCGCTGGTCGGGTCGGTGACCGCCGTGGTGTAGCCGGAGGCCCCATAGGTCCGCAGGATCAGGCTGGCCCCGTCGCGGACGAAGGCCCGCCCGAGGCCCAGGTAGTTTCGCCCGTCGGTGATGATAAGGCGGACGCGCGGGTCGTCGTAGGGACGGTCCGGGTTGAGTTTTCGCCCAAGATCTGCGACCGAAGGATCGATTTCGACAGCGTCGATATGTTCCACAGTAGGGTCCAAAGCCAGCGCCACCGCGACATCCGAACCCGTGCCGCTGCCGATGACAAGTATTTTTTTAAAGGTATTGTCCCGAAATGACTGGTAGGGTAACCGGTAAAAACCCTCTTTATTTTCCCAGTGAGTGACATATTGATTGGAAATGTTATTGACGTCGACGTTATAGCCCGTGAGCATATGCTGGACATTGATTTTGTAATACGGCGACCAAATACTATTGCGGGATGCCAGATAGGTTAGGAGGATAACTGCAAATCCGGCAAGAAGAGCAGGTACCAGGGCTGTGTGTTTACGTTTATTGAGGAGCCAAAGATATACAAGAACAATAATGATAAACCAGATCCATGCAGGGGTTGATAACCAGGCGCTTAACGTAAATAGGACGATTCCGGATAGCGATCCGGCAATATCCCACGTATAGGCAACGAGTGCGGGCAGGTGTGAAAACAGCCGGCCGAACTCCTGTCCGACAATGACAAACACGGCACTTATCAGGAAAAATAGCATGGGTAATATGGCAACGGGGTCTACGACAGGCAGGTCGTGGTCGCCTAATCCTTTAAAAAATACTGCGTTTGGTGAGGCAACATTTATGTCTACCCGGAATGACGCAACAACAAGCAGTAACAGAAGAAGGGCGGCCGGCATCCAGGGAAACAATCGCCGGCGTGACGAGTGCCATAACAAGCCGATTCCCATGCCGAAAAAAGACGCCAAAAGCACAAGGTTGGAAAAATACCCAATCAACCGGATGTTAGCGGGAATCCACCGGATAAGCGTGAGCTCAAGAAACAAGAGAAGAAAGCTTACCCCGATATGAGGCGACAGGGCATCATACTGGAATATCTTCTGTACGCGCTGAGCACCGCTCCGTTTGTGTATTTGACGGTGCGGTTATTTTTGTGGGGGCCCCCTGTCTGGCCAGATGAAGCGATTTTTACAGATGTGGCCCTCACACTCAACAGAACGGGCCATATCGCAACGGATATCTTCCAGGGCGCTGTACCCGGTGTGCAGTCTCATTTTTATTTTTACCCGCCGTTCTATTTTTTCCTGCTGGCCCAGTGGATTAAACTATTCGGGGCATCAATTGAATCAGTCCGCGCCCTTTCGGTTGCTTTGGGAACCGGTGCGCTTATGGTTATCGGGCTTCTCATCCGGCGGATCTATCGGTCAGATCTTTTGGCGGCGATGGGTATATTTTTATTGGGAATAGATCCGTCGTTTGGCATTACGAGCCGGACTGCCCGCATGGATATTCTCGTATTTTTTCTTATTATGTCCATGGTGTGGATTATGGTTGTAGCCTGCGAAAAAAAATCCCTTGTTTGGTTTATCTGGGCGGGCGTCGTGGCTGCTTTCGCCGTTATGACGCATCCACTGGGGCTTATCGTGCCTGCAGTGGGAGTGTTATTTCTTATGGTGCCCCATACTTCATGGCGCTCGACGCTGCGCCGGATGACGGCGGTCGTTTTGCCGTCCCTGGTTGCCGTAGCATTCTGGATTCTCTCCATAGGGAAGAATATTCCGTCATTTATCGGTCAGGTTCGTTTACAATTCCTGGCAAAATTGATGCAGAAGTCAGATCTGGTCTTATCATTCCGGGAAGATACGCTCTGGAGACTATTTTTTGGTATTGCGGCAGTCACATTATTGGTGCAGCTTTATAGGGTGCTGCGGACCCGTCAGCGCACGGATATTGTCTGGCTGGGGGGATTTGTGTTTTCTATTCTCGCACTGGCAGAGGAACGGTTGTTTTTTTCTGCTTTGTACTTTGAGCCATTTTTTATCTTGACGCTCATGGCGCTTCTTGCAAAACTTCCAGAATATCACCGGGTATGGCGTATATTCATAATTGCCCTGTTTGGCGGATTTTTCATCGTGACCGTATTGCTGACACAGGAATCATGGAGTGCATTTTTAGACTTTAGTAACCCGTATCATGAGGTGTCGGCTCGGGTCGCCTCTCTCATACCGGATGGCAGTCACGTCCTCATCGTTGCAATTCCTGATCCGTATTTTGAATTGCGCAAAAATAGTTCACTGACTATCTATGAAGCCCCTTCGGAGCCAATGTCAGACCAGGCATATAGGCAGTTATTAGATGGCACGGACGTCATCGTGATGACGCGAGCGCCGAATATTTTTTTCCGGTCATATACGGCGCTCAATAAAGAACGTGTCACCATGGTGGATGCAGGCACCCTCAAACCGATGTTTGTCCTGACGCTTGTCGGGCGGGGGAAAAGGAGATAACGAAATGACAATCTATTATCCCTGGGAGCGGGACATGGTTGGCATACGGAGAAACCGGTGGCTCCGGGGGCGCCGGCCCGAATAATGAAAATAGGTATCTGCTCCACGCAATGGACTATGTCCGACCCTATTACTTTCATGAGCATAAAATGCTTGAATTGCTCCTGAGTGTATGAGAAACTATCTTCATCTTGAACCGTTGTAATATGAATCAAAACATTTTAGCTAAACTCCGAGTGAATTTCCTTTCTCCGCACACTGTTATTTTCATCTTTTTGCTTCTATTAGGATTTGAACTCATTGTGACCAGCAAATCACTCTCATACGACTTTTATTGGGACGACATACATCTCATCAGAACGTATAACATATCGGAATTACAAAGTGTATTCGTCGGGCAATGGGATCCGGATCATATAGAAACTGCCGGGTACCGGCCTATCACGACGCTCTTTAATCATGCCCGTGCAGCCGTATTTGGCGAACATACTCTGTATCACAGACTATTTATTTTGATACTTCTGGCGCTCAGTCTAACGCTTTTTTGTAAAATTCTGTTTGATTGTT
The DNA here is from genome assembly GCA_026396845.1 of Candidatus Gottesmanbacteria bacterium. Taxonomy (GTDB): domain Bacteria; phylum Patescibacteriota; class Microgenomatia; order UBA10105; family UBA927; genus XYB1-FULL-47-11. The sequence continues at coordinate 10,577 of JAPLWC010000101.1, read as the reverse complement.
ATTCCGTGCCATATGTATATTCAACACTGGGATGCATTCTGACTATCAGCGCACGATATAATTGGTTTAATTTAGTTTGGATTGCTGATGGGATTCATGTACTGGTCGCGCTTCTCTTTGTGCTATCGCTATGGGCGATAACAACATTTATACAAGGGGGGGGTCGTTTGGCTTTTGTATTATGTATAGGACTGGTTAGTGTAGCCCTCTTAACCAGAGAAGATGCTTTGGCATTGGTAGCACTTTTTCCGATTTTCGGGGCATATTATGTATTTCTTTTGTCTCGACTCCCCGTAAGAAAAAACTTCAAGAACAGCCTAAATCGTCTTGGTCTCATTACAGCTTCGTTATTTATTCTATCGATGTTTTACGTCTTCATACACCTACACTTTGTTCCGGAAACCAATATTCTGTATTTGAGTGGTTGGGTAACACATATTCGTTGGTCTGCATTTCCAATGGGTTCTTTTTTCTATGCTATATGGAAAATCATCTTAATCATGATTGGAATAACAACGGTAATCATGCTACCACGGGAGAAAATATATACGGTATTCTTTTGGATACTGTGTTTGGTTATCGCAGCGACAACTGGGCTCGTAAAGGTACGGACAAATTTGATCTTGCTCCCGATCGTATTTTTTAGTCAATTATTTGTCTATATACTTATGGAAATATCTAAAAGGAATACTATCATTAAAATTTTAGGTGCAGTGCTTTTGGGCACCGTCATCATTGTGTCTGCCAGGCTCAATATGGTTGCTCAAGAAACCATGAATCCTCTGAGTATTGAACGGATAGTTCACACGGGTATACTTATGACGAACCCGAACGCATCCATACCCCGGGAGCGGGTAATACGGATGAATGCTGAAGAAATGAAATTGGGCATCAAAACTGATAAAGACATGCAACAATTAGTCGACTTGTTAGGGTATCAATCTCAACTTAAAATTTTCCCACAAACTCCTCTGGCCAACGGGTTATTTATGCCGTCAATTTTATTTTATGATCAATAACGAAGGATACAATCCTCCTTTAAAATTGTAGAGTGTCGGGGTACACTGTCCTAAATTATGTCTGATTTCAAAAATTCGCGTAAGGGTGTCATGGAGTACCGCCTCTGGAGGACGAAGAGGATGGAAAAGGTAGTTGCCCGCATCGGAAGTATTATTAATTTTCGGAATAAAACAGTACTGGATGTCGGTTGCGGTTTCGGTTCGCTGACGAGTTTAGTCGCTACGCGTGGCACCAGGGAAACGGCCGGGCTTGATATGGATGACAATAAAATCCGCACCGCCAAAAATTTGGATACGGAAGGTTTGATAAAATGGATCAGAGCGGATGCGACGCACCTTCCTTTTACCGATGACTATTTTGACGTCATCCTCATGGTCGACATGATCGAACATGCAGCCGCGCCGGGCAAGATAATTCGCGAGTGCTGCCGCGTCCTCAAGCAGGGTGGTTACCTGTACGTCGAGCTGACGCCTTACTATTCCGTCGTCGGGCATCATCTGTATGATGCGACTGTTCTCCTTATCCATTTCTTGCCGGAAAGATGGATGAATGCGATCATACACCGTTTCATTTCTCCCGATGTATATCAAAGCCGCGAATATCTTAACAAACTGAGAATAAAGGATTGGCGCCGGGCCGTTCGGGGACTTGTGACGGTTAGAGAATGGTGGGAGTTGGCGCACCCGGAGTACGGTGAAATCGGTTTGCCGGTAAAAATCGAATTTCTGACTACCAGGTTTGCCGGGCTATACCAAAAACCAACCGCCGCTTCTGGTTCTTCTGAATTTTTGGAGTTTCCTGACGGGCACGGTAAAGCGAAAGCCTATTTTTAGCAGGAGATGCCGGAGTATGTTGTTTCTGCACAGTAGTATCAGTGGTTTGGTCAAACTACCCCCCAGAGTTTTGACGAGTAGTCGTTCGGTGAAAAATTGTTCACCCAAATCGTAGGCAATTTGCCTCTCTTCAGCCGGAAATTCTTTAGTCTCAAATACCGGATTCCTCTGCAGACGGTCATATGTATTCAGATATATTTCCGGTGGATAGAGTAATCGTCCGTATTGTAGGATCCAGCGGTAAAAATCCGTCCCGGGATAGGGGACGGCATTATAAAAACGGACTTCCGAGAGCTTGAGACTTTTGGCAAACGCGAGCGTTTTTCTGAATTTTTTAAGCGTATCTCCCGGTAAACCGATCATGAAGAAGCCGCTTGACTCGAGTCCCAGTGTATTGACCACCCGTACTGCCCGTTTTATCTGGAGCGCAGTTATGCCCTTCCGGGCTAATTTCAAGACGTTGGCATCCGAAGATTCTGCCCCGAAAGCAAAAAAGAAGAATCCGGCTGATTTCATTTTGGTGAGAAGCGACGCATCTGTCTTGTCCACTCTGATGCCGGTCCGCAGTTCAAAACTGGCTTTAATATTCTCCTTGACAATGAGATCGCAGATATTTTCCGCCCATTGTCTGTAGCCCGTAAATTCATCATCGTTAAATCCAAATTCCCTGTAGCCTCTTTGATACCAATATTTTATTTCTTCAACTATCTTTAGCGGGTTTCTAAATCTAAAACCGCGCCCTAAAATCAGCCGGGAAGCACAATACGTACAGTCATATGGACATCCCCGTTCAGCGACGATCGCAATTTTATGCTCCAGGTATTTTCCCAATTGAAATTTTTGGTATTTGGGAAAAGGAAGCTCATCAAGGGTACGTATGCCCTCTCGTGGGGGATTAGTGATAATAGTGCCCCGCCGGTCACGCCAGATTAACCCGTTTATTTTCCTATACGGGATACGCTTCGCTATCTCCAGAATTGTTCGTTCACCTTCACCCACTACTACCAGATCAGTTTTTGAATACTGCAGGACCTGCTCTTTGACCACGGAGGCATGCGGACCGCCCATGACGACCGGTATGGTAAAAATATTTTTAAGGTTTGCGATATCGTTATAGACTTTTTGATACTCAAGGCTTGCGGCGGTGATACCGATATAATCGGGTCTGAACTTTTTTATGTTCGCGACTAATTCTCCCAATCGCATTCCTAGTCTCATGTCGGCAATTTCCACCTGGTGCCTATTGGTAAGGAGTGTTTCAGACAAATAGCCTAAGCCCACATGCGGTGTAGCCGGTTTCCAGTAACGACCCATCGATGGCGGATTAATGAGTATAAATTTCATACGTTTTGAATATTTTAAGATACGCGGCAGCAATTTTTAGGTGTGTATATTTTGAGGCTACGGTTTTCCGGGCGTTGGTTCCCATTTTTTGCCGAAGAGTCCCCGAGGCGCGTAAACATTCTATTGCCCGGGCCATGGCCTTTGTATCATGTGGCGGAAATAATATGCCGTTTTTTCCGTTTTTAATCATCATTCTATAACCCGGTAGGTCGCTGACGACTACCGCGCATCCGGCCGCCATCGCCTCAAGAACCACGAGTGATGCGTCATCCAGGTTACCATTTTTGTCGCGGATTGAGGGAGCAACAAATATGTCAACTGTTAATAATTTACGGCGGAATTTATCTATCGGCAGATTGGTAATGATCTCAATCTCCGGATATATACTGTGCAAAATCTCAAAGCCCTTTTTAGCAACCATCCGACCGGCGGTGGCAATGACAACACCAACGTGTTTTTTCCTCTGCGGGCTGTTGGAAACAATCTCTCTGGCCCACGTGATTGCTACTCGGGACATGAAACGGGCGAGCGGGTTAGTCTGCGCAAGATACACGTCGGTTCCGGGAAGTGTAATGACCAGCGGAATGCCCGTGATGCGGGAGACAATAGCTGCACAAAAACCATTAGGAACGATCCAATGAGCGTTAATAATATCTATACGTTCTTCATGCACGAGTCTCAGTAATGCGATGGCGCCGCACAAAAGATACAAAGGGGTTAGAAGGTAGACAAACCATGGGATTTTTTGGTCATTGGCTACCGTTCTGCCGTAACCGAGTAAGTGAAGAGAGTCGGGGGTAATATATCGAAACGGGACGACGTGAATCCCTTCAAAAAGATTAGACTTGAGGTCGGGATGGAACGGAACAAGGACAAAAACAGTATGACCGGTCTCGGAAAGGCCTCGGGCGAAATCGTACATAAAGTGAGCAGTGCCATCGGTCGGATAAAGCGGAAATGTCTGAGAAAATATAACGATGTTCATATCCGGTTAGACCCACAAAAGAGCAGACGAATGAGGATAAGATCGTAAAAGATCCTGACGTATTTGATGATTCCGAATTTGGATTGCCCGTATAGTCTGGCGCGATGGGCAACCGGAACCTCAGCGATATGAAGGCCGAATGTACGGGCGAATAAGAAAGAATAGCGAAGAAGCGAACCATCTTTCGGAAGCTTTGCAAGCGCTTCTTTTCGATAGACTTTGTAGGGACTGGAAAAATCATGGAAGCCGTACAGGATATTTGCAAAGCGTGTCAAGACTATTTTGTAAAACGGATCCTGACGGTTCTTTCGCCAGCCCGAAACGATATCAAAGCCTTGGTTGAGAGTAGTAAGAAGTATCGGCAGCTCCTTCGGATCATCCTGCAGGTCCGAATCCATCGTGATGATGATGGATCCTTTCGCGCGAGCTATTCCCGTGCGCAGTGCTTCCCATTTACCGAAATGATCGGCGTGACCCGATGCATCGTCAACAGCAATGATCTCATAGGATTTGCCTCTAAATGTTTGTTCAATCTCATCAAAAAGCTGCGGCAGGGACTCTTCTTCGTTGCGGATCGGGAGGATGACGGAATAGACAATATTGCAATTCATACTGGGCTCATTATAATACAAGTCATGGCAATCCTGGGATTTATCACGAAATACAAAGTTATTATTGGTGTTGCACTTCTTGTGGTTTTGGCTAGCGCTCCGTCGGTGTACTTCTTCCGGCAATATCAGGCGGCACAGATGCGTATTAATAACCCTACAGAGGCCGCCAAACAGGATGCCAAAGATACAATTGCCGCGGTAGCCAAGTTGATGATGCTCTCGGAGGGAGAAGAGCCGACCGTCATGCAGGTGACTGACGTATCGAAGCTCAAAGACCAGCCGTTTTTTGTCAATGCCAAAAACGGAGATAAAGTGATTATTTACACGAAGGCCAAGAAGGCTATTTTATACCGCCCTAGTGTTAATAAAATTATCGATGTGGCACCGGTGAATATAGGAAACACTGCGACACCTTCAGCCCAAACAAATGCGACACCCTCGGCGATTCTTCAACCAGACACCCCGTCCGCCGCGCCCAAAATTATTATTCAGTAATCGCGCCTGTTTGCGCTTGTATGCTTTGGTACGAACAGGTACTTTTATTGGTATAAACTGGTAAAAACTTGTAAATTCTGGTTATTAAAGCTGGTGGGCACCACCCGATTGGTTTTTGTCGGGAGATACGGTATAATTGTGTTTATGAGTTTTCATGACGATAAATTGTGGCAGGAGGCATATACGGCAGTTATTGATCTGTGTGCGTTGACCGATGAAAACGAAGTGATTGAGCAGGCGCAGAAGTTGGGACTCAAGACGCTCACGATCATTGCAGACGGCGTCTCTCGCAGGGACCGCAGGGAGCGCGATATGAAGCTTCGTGATGCGGCTGGACGCGTCGCCGGCGTGCGGAGTTTATTGTCCGTTGCCTGGGCGCAGGATGCCGTGAATGACGAAACCTTCGCCAAGCTTGACGGGGCCTACGAGGCGCTTGCCAACAAATTACCGCGGTGAAGGAAGAGGATGTTCCGGCGATTGATAATACTCCAAAGACTTCTGCTTTATTAGGGTTATAATGTTTAGTATCGCGTTGAAACTATTCCAATTTGCCTTCTCACCCATCCAAGTGGTATTTTCTGCATCTAGCTCAAAAATTTTTTCTCTCATAGCTGATTTTCCGTAAGTATCATGGACAAGACACGCTATGATGGGCTTTTGACTGTCTTCTAAGTAATTTGCCGATAACTGCAGAAAAAGGAATTTTTGGAAGGGAATTTGTACCACGATTTTTGGTGTATGCATTTCTTGCCCGGATGTATCCGACACCCCGAATTGATTGATTACATCATTTGCGCTATTCCATGCTGCCTTACTCTCGAAACTGCCTACTTCACCCCGCCAATACCGCTTCGCGATCATCGCTTCAATACCCGGTCGGATACCTCGTAATACGTTCCCAAATTGTACCTGTTGTTCCAGACGTCGCGCCATAGATTGGTGGCAATAATAGACCATACAGCGCATTAAGTCAAGCAATTTTCCGCCCCTTTACAGACAGACACTTCTCCCATAAGCTAGTTCCATATGATCGAAATAATCCCCGGGATATTGGAAAAAGAATGGGAAATGATTGAGGAAAGGCTCCGGTTGGTCACAGGCCTTGTTGACTGGGTACAGATAGATATTGCGGATAACACCATGGTGCCCAATACCACGTTTCTGGATTTTTCCCGCTTTCCCCAAATACCCCAACTTCCCCAACTGGAGGCGCATCTCATGGTTTCAAGCCCGGAAAAATATATCAAAAGTCTGGCGGACGCCGGCTTTAAGCGGCTGATTGCCCACGTAGAGGCACACGATCCGCGCATATTTTTGGATGCTGTGAAATACGAGCATGTAGAAGTAGGGATAGCGATCGACGGCCCCACGGAATTTGAAACGCTTGAGCCGTTTTTGGAGGAAGTCGATGTCGTTCTTGTGATGACATCGGAGGCAGGCTTTAGCGGTAGCGTGTTTTTGCCGGAATGTGTGGAAAAAATCAAATCAATCCACAGTTATTTGCCGGATTTGCCGATTGAAGTGAGTGGGGGAATACGCGATATAACCGCGCGTCTGGTCAAAGATGCCGGCGCCACGCGTGTGGTGTCCTCAAGCTACCTATTCAAGGATCCCGCCACCATCGCTGCCGCCATCGAACGGCTAAGAAGCGCGTGATTGCGTGACGATTTCTATTGCGTGCGACGTGCCGATACGTGCAACACCGGCGTTGATAAAGGCGTCCGCTTCGTCATAGGTGTCTATGCCTCCGGCCACTTTAATCTTCATCTGCGGGCCTACAGCTTCCCGGACGATGGCGACATCCTCAACCGATGGCCCCCGGGGTCCCATGCCGGAGCCGATTTTCACAAAATCCGCGCCGGATTGTTGGATTGCCAGGGCGGCCTGTTTCATTTGTTCCGGTGTAGTCATGTACCCGGGATCGAGGATAAATTTTACGATGACTGGTTTCCCGATCATACGAGCACCATCAACAACGGCTTTCATTTCACCCATAAACCCGTTTGTGTCGCCGGCGAGGAATGTGCCGATATTGGGGACGACATCCAGCTCATCTGCACCAAGCTGCACTGCCTCGTTGACTGCGGCGACTTTCGTGGCAATGGTATCCTGGCCCAGCGGGAAGCTCACGACCGTGCCAACCGGAGCTTTCCCGACGAGTACTTTTTTGGCAAGCGTAATGTAGGCGGCATTCACAAATGCCGCGTGGAAGCTGTGTTCAACAACTGAGGCACATAATTTTTCTATATCGGCAGGAGTCGCATTGGCGCTGTGGTTTGCAAAATCGAGGTAGCGGGCAAAAGGGTGGGGCATGAAAATAGTATACTATACTTTGCGTGAAGGTTGATATAAAGTCATGAGCATTTTTTCATATGCCCACGTTCCAGGATGAATATTTCTGGCATTCTCAAACCCCACGTTCTCAAGTGCAGCAAGTTGTTTATCGGCGAGTTGCTGATGCCTTTCTTTCCAAGTGAATAGGCTTTTTGCAGGTAAACCATATTTTATTCTTCGTCGTTCGATTTCTTCTGCTGCTTCGCGTCTTGCGTCAGACCCTTGCGCACGCCGTCTTAAACGAGGATTAGTGTCAATTTGCATAAATTGTTCGTCATCAGGCTGTGTGCTGGGTGGGTGTATTTTTTTCGGTTGACGGCCTTTTGTGGTAAGCTTTGTTTTTGGAGCCTCTGCGGGCACGAGATCTAAGAAATCCGTTTTTCCCTCAAGGGGATATGGGGGCGTCTCGGGAGGTTTTTCTGCAACTGGTAGAACTCCCAATTTTTTTAAATTTTCCTTCAATTTCTCATCGTTCGTTTCATCGACAGGGGCGTCCGGATCGATGTTATGAAGCGTCATTCCTGCAACCTTGATCGTCGGCTCGCGTTTTATATGTTTGAGTTTTTTGGGTGCCTGGCTTTCAGCATAGTATTTTCCCCACGTCTCGGAAGTTCCGAAATCAATTTTCCCTTTTTCACTGCCCATAGTTCGTTAATTATACAACTTTTGACTCGAATAGGTTCTTTCTGTAGTATGAATCTATGTACCACCGCGTGTTCGTTGCCGGCACCTTTGACGGGCTCCACACAGGCCATAATGCCATTCTTACGGCCGCGTGTAACGCGGGGGAGGAAGTGACTGTAGGGCTCACCAGTGACCTGTTTGTTAAAAATTTCAAAAAAAATATCTCCGTCGCACCGTTTGAGGATCGTAAAAAAAGTCTTGAGCAATGGCTTAGCTCACATGGATTCGGTGATAAAGCCCTCATTATCCCCATAGACGACCCGTACGAGCCTGCAGCCAGCCTTACAGACCTCGAAGTTCTTGTGGTAACCCACGACAATAAATCGCGTGGAGAGGAAATCAACCGTATCCGTAAAGAAAAAGGTCTTGTTCCACTGGGATTATTGGAAATTCCGCTTGTACCTGCCCAGGATCAGAATCCTGTTTCGTCTACGCGTGTGCGCGGGGGAGAAATCGACAAAACCGGCCGCCTCATTATGCCGGATAATCTGCGGCCGGAGCTGGGCAAACCCATGGGGCAAGTTCTTATTGGCGACGCCATTGGCAGCTCCATAGAAGCTCACAGAAATGGCGTCATAGTTACGGTAGGCGATATCACCACAAAAACACTATTAACCGCCGGCGTGACGCCATCTCTCTCGATCGTGGATTTTCTGGTGGAGCGAAAGCCGTACCCGGAACTGGACGGGCGCTTCGCCGCGATGAATATTTTCCGCGTGCGTGTGACAAGCGGACCCGGGTATATTGCCAAAGAGGCGATTGGCGTCATTCAAAAATGGGCCTCACATCCGGAAGAAAAGATAGTGCTGGCGGTTTCGGGTGAAGAAGATCTCCTCGCCCTGCCCGCGATTGCCTACGGGCCGCTCGGGGCCGTGGTGTACTATGGACAACCGGGGAAAGGCTTGGTTGAGGTTGTCGTAACGCAGGAGAAACAAGCAGAAGCGAAGGAATTATTGAATAAGTTTACTTAATGTCGTGAGTGTGGTATATATATATATACCGTTACTGCCGCATGTGGCAGTTTTTTTTGAAAGGAGAAATATGACGGCTAAACAAGAGTTAACATTCGAAAACGAAGATCAACAACATGAGTATGATTTAGGAGTTGAATTTTTACAACAGCACCATCTTCGTGTAATCCCTAAAGAAGGATTAATTCGTGGCAAGAAAGCCCCGTATATTATGGTGACAGATGAGAATCCGTTTGATCTGAAGTATTACGAAGGAAGTGCAATTTCAACGGGTTGTATATTCGAAGCGCACAAAGATCCGCAACTTGCCATGCAAACACTTGTCAGAATGCTAGGATCTTATCAAAGATATGTAGATTCAGGTCTTCAATTTGTATATCGATTACCAGCCAATGAGCCTATGACGGTGGTTCTTCATTCTCCGGGTTGGGAGCAGGCACTCAAGCTTGTGGAAGATCGTTTTCCCGGCACAGTCGGGTGGGCGGTAAAACCTGCAAAATAGCTCCTTTCTCTTGACACCTGATACCCGACACTCGATACTGGAAACATGGCCAAATACGTTCCCGATGTCAAAACGCAGCGGTGGGTGATAATTGCGGCTGCCCGGACCAAGCGTCCGGATGAAGCGGTGGCTCCGAAGACCGGTGCACCAGTCTGTGCATTTTGCCAGGGGAACGAAAACCTGACACCGCCGGAAGTGTACCGGATTGGTCCCGGTGTTGCAGACTCACCGGGATGGCAGGTCCGTGTGGTCCCTAATAAATACGCGATTACTGACATTCACGAAGTTATCATCCATACACCCAATCATACGGATGATTTGGAACATCTGCCCGTAGAGCAGGTGACCCGGATTCTTGCGTGCTACCGTGACCGCTACCGCGCCCACGAGAATGACGGGCAGGTCATTATCTTCGCGAACCACGGGTTCCATGCGGGCGCCAGCCTCATGCATCCGCATTCGCAACTCGTGGTTGTGCCCAAACAAATCAATTTGGATTCGCTGTACCGAGAACCTATAACCAATATTGTAGAGGAAAATACGTCATTTATTACGTATTGTCCGGATTTTTCGCAGTGGCCCTACGAGACGTGGATTGCCCCAAAAACCCAGGGGACAAAATTCGGCGATACGCCGGAGGGGGAGCTGCCGGGTTTGGCTATGGTATTACAGACTGTTCTTAAAAAACTGGAAAAAATATATTTTGTATCTACGATTAAGCCGAAAGACCGTTCTGACAATGCGTTTGTCTACAACTATTACATTTACCACGGTACAGACTGGTTTATCCGCATCATT